>NZ_JAXARY010000050.1:0-5783 GCF_033949435.1 Methylomonas defluvii
GAGCAGCAGTGGGGTGATTTTGGGTCAAAAAAAAAGCCCTGCTATGGGTAAGCAGGGCTTTTGGTTTAAGAGCTTGGCGATGACCTACTTTCACATGGCAACCTGCCACACTATCATCGGCGCTAAGCGGTTTCACTTCCGAGTTCGGGATGGGATCGGGTGGTTCACGCTTGCTATGTTCACCAAGCAAACTGGTTAGGCTGTTGTAGCAGCCGTCATGCGCAGGTTTTAAGCGTTTCGCTTTGACCTGCTTTCATGGAAATCTGTATCGAGTGTGTCGTTATCTTGCGTTTATCAGCGTGTCAGTGACACCCAAACGCATTGGGTGTTATATGGTCAAGCCTCACGGGCAATTAGTACACGTTAGCTTCACACATTACTGCGCTTCCACACCGTGCCTATCAACGTCGTAGTCTCCGACGGCCCTTCAGGGGACTTATAGTCCCAGTGAGATCTCATCTTGGGAGGGGCTTCCCGCTTAGATGCTTTCAGCGGTTATCCTGTCCGAACGTGGCTACCCGGCAATGCCATTGGCATGACAACCGGAACACCAGAGGTTCGTCCACTTCGGTCCTCTCGTACTAGAAGCAGCTTCCCTCAAATCTCAAACGCCCACGGCAGATAGGGACCGAACTGTCTCACGACGTTCTGAACCCAGCTCGCGTACCACTTTAAATGGCGAACAGCCATACCCTTGGGACCTGCTTCAGCCCCAGGATGTGATGAGCCGACATCGAGGTGCCAAACACCGCCGTCGATATGAACTCTTGGGCGGTATCAGCCTGTTATCCCCGGCGTACCTTTTATCCGTTGAGCGATGGCCCTTCCATACAGAACCACCGGATCACTAAGACCTACTTTCGTACCTGCTCGACTTGTCCGTCTCGCAGTCAAGCACCCTTATGCCTTTGCACTCATTGCCTGATTTCCGACCAGGCTGAGGGTACCTTCGTGCTCCTCCGTTACTCTTTAGGAGGAGACCGCCCCAGTCAAACTACCCACCAGACACTGTCCCTAACCCGGATAACGGGTCGAGGTTAGAACTCCAAACATACCAGGGTGGTATTTCAAGGTTGGCTCCACGAGAACTGGCGTTCCCGCTTCAAAGCCTCCCACCTATCCTACACAAGTAGGTTCAAAGTCCAGTGTCAAGCTATAGTAAAGGTGCACGGGGTCTTTCCGTCTAGCCGCGGGTACACTGCATCTTCACAGCGATTTCAATTTCACTGAGTCCCAGGTGGAGACAGTGTGGCCATCGTTACGCCATTCGTGCAGGTCGGAACTTACCCGACAAGGAATTTCGCTACCTTAGGACCGTTATAGTTACGGCCGCCGTTTACTGGGGCTTCGATCAAGAGCTTCTCCGAAGATAACCCCATCAATTAACCTTCCAGCACCGGGCAGGCGTCACACCCTATACGTCCACTTTCGTGTTTGCAGAGTGCTATGTTTTTGCTAAACAGTCGCAGCCACCGATTTTTTGCAACCCCCTTCCGCTCCAGTCGCGAGGACCTTCACGTAATGAGGGCATACCTTCTCCCGAAGTTACGGTATCATTTTGCCTAGTTCCTTCACCTGGGTTCTCTCAAGCGCCTTAGAATTTTCATCCCACCCACCTGTGTCGGTTTAGGGTACGGCCACTAGTAACCTGAAGCTTAGAGGTTTTTCCTGGAAGCAGGGCATCTATCACTTCGCTGTTCTTTCGAACCGCTCGTCATCACGTCTCGGCATAGAGCACCCCGGATTTGCCTAAGATGCATGCCTACCTGCTTAAACGGCCACTTCCAACCGACCGCTGATATAGCCTTCTCCGTCACCCCATCGCAGTTACTACTGGTACAGGAATATTAACCTGTTTTCCATCGACTACGCTTTTCAGCCTCGCCTTAGGTGCCGACTAACCCTGCGTCGATTAACGTTGCGCAGGAAACCTTGGGTTTTCGGCGAGGGGGTTTTTCACCCCCTTTATCGTTACTTATGTCAGCATTCGCACTTCCGATACCTCCAGCCGACTTCTCAATCGACCTTCGCAGGCGTACGGAACGCTCCTCTACCACTCACACTTACGTGTAAATCCGTAGCTTCGGTACTATGCTTAGCCCCGGTAAATCTTCCGCGCAGACCGACTCGACCAGTGAGCTATTACGCTTTCTTTAAAGGATGGCTGCTTCTAAGCCAACCTCCTGGCTGTCTGTGCCTTTCCACATCGTTTCCCACTGAGCATAGATTTGGGGACCTTAGCTGACGGTCTGGGCTGTTTCCCTTTTCACGACGGACCTTATCACCCGCCGTGTGTCTCCCGTGCTGGCACTTGCTGGTATTCGGAGTTTGCATCGGGTTGGTAAGTCGGGATGACCCCCTAGCCGAAACAGTGCTCTACCCCCAGCAGTGATACACGAGGCGCTACCTAAATAGCTTTCGAGGAGAACCAGCTATCTCCGAGCTTGATTAGCCTTTCACTCCGATCCACAGCTCATCCCCGTCTTTTTCAACAGACGTGGGTTCGGCCCTCCAGTTAGTATTACCCAACCTTCAGCCTGGCCATGGATAGATCGCCCGGTTTCGGGTCTACACCTTGCGACTAAACGCCCTATTAAGACTCGCTTTCGCTACGCCTCCCCTATTCGGTTAAGCTTGCCACAAAATGTAAGTCGCTGACCCATTATACAAAAGGTACGCAGTCACCCCACGAAGGGGCTCCCACTGCTTGTACGCATACGGTTTCAGGTTCTATTTCACTCCGCTCTCCGCGGTTCTTTTCGCCTTTCCCTCACGGTACTAGTTCACTATCGGTCAGTAAGGAGTATTTAGCCTTGGAGGATGGTCCCCCCATATTCAGTCAAAGTTTCACGTGCTCCGACCTACTCGATTTCACTAGAAAAAGGTTTTCGTGTACGGGGCTATCACCCTGTATCGCCGGACTTTCCAGACCGTTCCACTAACCTTATCCTAGCTTAAGGGCTAGTCCCCGTTCGCTCGCCACTACTTAGGGAATCTCGGTTGATTTCTTTTCCTCCGGGTACTTAGATGTTTCAGTTCTCCGGGTTCGCTTCAGTGAGCTATGTATTCACTCAAAGATGACGCGCTTATGCGCGCCGGGTTTCCCCATTCGGACATCTCTGGATCACAGCCGGTTTGCAGGCTCCCCAAAGCTTTTCGCATGCTACAACGTCCTTCATCGCCTCTTACTGCCTAGGCATTCACCGTATGCGCTTATTCACTTGACCATATAACCCGAATACGTCTGTACTTTGGTTATACTGTCAGCTGACATTTTCGCTGATTTTTTCTGCTTGAGAACGACATGCCGTTTGCTTTCAGCCTTTCTCTTTCGAGACTGACGTCATTCAAACCGCAACTCGTTTTAGTGTTGATCATTGCTGATCATTACTATAGTTACAGATTTCCATATTGTTAAAGAGCCATCGGTACGAATACCAATGCTATAAAGTCTTTATCTGTTGCCGCCGATAAAACCCTATAGCGTTGATGTTCACCCACTATTTTTCTTACGTTTGACGAACTGGTTGACCCTCAGCGTTCAGCATGATGGTGGAGCCAGGGAGGATCGAACTCCCGACCTCCTGCGTGCAAGGCAGGCGCTCTCCCAGCTGAGCTATGGCCCCTAAAGCAGACTAAAGCCAAGACTCAAGCCGAAACGTGACTAAGCACAGCGCCAGTTATTCTAACCAGGCGTGTGGTCTGATTGTGTTTCGCCTCATTGCTTTCGCCTTTTATGCGTTGGTGGGTCTGGGAGGAGTTGAACCTCCGACCTCACCCTTATCAGGGGTGCGCTCTAACCAACTGAGCTACAGACCCAGGTGCGTCTTTCAATCGAAATAATTTGTTGTGAGTACGTGTAACGGTGTACCGTCTTTGTAAGGAGGTGATCCAGCCCCAGGTTCCCCTAGGGCTACCTTGTTACGACTTCACCCCAGTCATGAATCACAAAGTGGTAAGCGCCCTCCCGAAGGTTAAACTACCTACTTCTTTTGCAACCCACTCCCATGGTGTGACGGGCGGTGTGTACAAGGCCCGGGAACGTATTCACCGCGGCATTCTGATCCGCGATTACTAGCGATTCCGACTTCACGCAGTCGAGTTGCAGACTGCGATCCGGACTGGGACCGGCTTTTTGGGATTCGCTTACTCTCGCGAGTTCGCAGCCCTCTGTACCGGCCATTGTAGCACGTGTGTAGCCCTACCCATAAGGGCCATGATGACTTGACGTCGTCCCCACCTTCCTCCGGTTTATCACCGGCAGTCTCCCTAGAGTTCCCGGCATGACCCGCTGGCAACTAAGGATAAGGGTTGCGCTCGTTACGGGACTTAACCCAACATTTCACAACACGAGCTGACGACAGCCATGCAGCACCTGTCTCAGAGTTCCCGAAGGCACTCCGCTATCTCTAACAGATTCTCTGGATGTCAAGGGTAGGTAAGGTTCTTCGCGTTGCATCGAATTAAACCACATGCTCCACCGCTTGTGCGGGCCCCCGTCAATTCATTTGAGTTTTAGCCTTGCGGCCGTACTCCCCAGGCGGTCAACTTAATACGTTAGCTCCACTACTAAGTTCTTTAAGAACCCAACAGTTAGTTGACATCGTTTACGGCGTGGACTACCAGGGTATCTAATCCTGTTTGCTACCCACGCTTTCGTACCTCAGCGTCAGTTTTAGTCCAGGGAGCCGCCTTCGCCACTGGTGTTCCTTCAGATCTCTACGCATTTCACCGCTACACCTGAAATTCCACTCCCCTCTACTAAACTCTAGTTGCCCAGTATCAAATGCAGTTCCCAGGTTAAGCCCAGGGCTTTCACATCTGACTTAAACAACCGCCTACGCACGCTTTACGCCCAGTAATTCCGATTAACGCTTGCACCCTCCGTATTACCGCGGCTGCTGGCACGGAGTTAGCCGGTGCTTCTTGTATAGGTAATGTCAGTCTACCGGGTATTAACCGATAGGTATTCCTTCCTATTGAAAGTGCTTTACAACCCTCAGGCCTTCTTCACACACGCGGTATTGCTGGATCAGGCTTTCGCCCATTGTCCAATATTCCCCACTGCTGCCTCCCGTAGGAGTCTGGGCCGTGTCTCAGTCCCAGTGTGGCTGATCATCCTCTCAGACCAGCTACGGATCGTCGCCTTGGTAGGCCTTTACCCCACCAACTAGCTAATCCGACATAGGCTCATCTATTAGCGCCAGGCCCGAAGGTCCCCAGCTTTCCCCCGTAGGGCGTATGCGGTATTAGCGTGAGTTTCCCCACGTTGTCCCCCACTAATAGGCAGATTCCTATGCATTACTCACCCGTCCGCCACTCGTCAGCGCCCGAAGGCCTGCTACCGTTCGACTTGCATGTGTTAAGCATACCGCCAGCGTTCAATCTGAGCCATGATCAAACTCTTCAGTTTAATTTTAACTTGTCACTAAATAAGATTAGTGACCAATCTTGGCTCGACTACAGAACATCTTTTCTTGCGAATTGACGTGGTTTCTGTGTCGACTATTTCTAACAGCACATAGTCGCTACACATACCCACACAAATTATTTCGATTTCGTTTGTTAAAGAGCCAGAGCATTTCGCCCTGTTGAGCCGACATATTCTACAGCGTTTTCAGTGTTTGTCAAATTTATTTTTAAGCCATTTCAAAAACCGAAGCCCAAAAAAACAAACCCGCCAATCAACAACCTCAAACCCGCCGAACCAAGTCGACCGCTTCACCGCTAAAACTTAAAAGCCAGAGCAGTGAAGAGCCGCTCATTCTAATCACCCAACATCC
>NZ_JAXARY010000051.1:0-4810 GCF_033949435.1 Methylomonas defluvii
GACTGAAACATTTTAGAGCTATTGCCACCCGATATGACAAACTAAAACGCAATTTTGAAGGTGCTATCGCCCTGGCTTGTGCATTTATATGGTTACCGATGTGAAACGGCAACAGCCCCTAATGTTGTCCGGCAAATGCGGTTTGCCGTCCAGGTGAATGATGCGGGTCCCCGAGTTGAATTGAAACAACACATAACCCGGATATTGGCTGATTTCGTAACCGTGCCAATACAGCGACTTCGGAATGCCGCCTGGTGCGCAACGAGCCAAGGGTTCGATGTATTCCGGTTTGACCGGGTCGTGGAAATGCGCTTGAAAATCTTTGACCTTCTCCAACGCCCAAGGCTGAAACGGCACCTGGCCGTCGGCGGGGTCGCTGACCCGGCTGGGAGCACGTTCCTCGCGCGGACCTTTGGCTACTCGGTTGGGATTGGGATCGTTAAGGATGCCACCCTGCGGGTCGGTAAAGTTGTTGTGGTTGGCGATGGTGTTGGACCAATGGCCTTGCACATCCGGTTGGCCGTCGGCGGTTTTCGGACCGGTCCATTTGCCGGAAACGATTTTCGGGAAACTTCTTTCCTGTTCGATGCCGGGACCGCCCAGTTTCAAGGGTTTGGTGGCCGGCTGAGCCGGTTTCGCAGCCGGTGCTTCCGGCTTTTTGGTCTCGTCCGCAGCGTATAGGCTAGGCGCGGCGGTGAGCATTACGCTGATTGCCAGCCCGGAAACTAGCATCGAGCGACTTGCATTAATTTGTGTCATAACGTCCTCGTCTGATATCCGGCTTTAAGGTTTATTCGGCTTGGGCGGATAAGCGTCGTCGTAGTCCAGCGTAAAGCGGTAGTCCTCGATCAACTGAAAATCCTTCTCCCGGTGCCGGTACAAAATTACCGATAGATTCCAGGGCTTGCTAAATACCTTGGGGTCTTCGACGGTGGCTTTATATTCGACGGTGTTGGGGTCGATCAATGCCCATTTTTCGATGATATGCAGCGCGTCGCTGTGATAATTGCCGGCCCGGTCGAACCAGGTTTTGTCGTTGAAATGCTTGACGTCGACCACCAGCGTATCGCCCTCCCAATGCGCGCGGGAGTCACCCAACCACCAGTCGTAAGGGTCTTTAGGGTGATCGGTTTCATCGGTGTGTATGGTCCGTACCGAATGGCCGAACTGGTGGACCAAGGTCAGGTCTTGTTTGCGCTGGAAGATTTGAAACGGCTCCGGGTAATAAATGCCGCGCGGCACACCCAGCGTGTAGCCTTTCAGGGCCGGGTCCAGCGTGTCGCGAGCGACGAAGTTTTTCTTTTTCTGTTCCAGTGCGGCGGGTAAATAAGGCAGGTAGTGGCCTTCGACGATGCCGGCGCCGGGCGGGGCATCCTTGCGGTTGCTGTGCGGCTCCAGGTCGTAATCGGCGGCGCTGGTGGTTTGCCAGATGCCGGAAAAATCGGGTTTGCCGTTGGCAAGCCGGGGGATTTTAGGGCCGGCCGCACCGGCGTCGCCGGTAGCCAGAAACAGCAAAATCAAGCCGCTGGCCAGCATCAGCGCAATCTGTAGCGATGACGGACCGTTATTGGGTGAACTCATTGAGGGTATATTCCGTAATATTTATATTCAAACAAATCCGATTCGGTTTATTGCGCCTGGCCGTTGGCTTGTGCCCCCGGTGCATCCTGAGCACCGCCGGTTTTAACGCTACGGCCATCAGACAGCACGGTGGTCACCGCGTAGCCAAAATCCTTGCCGTTCTTGGCGCGATAACCCTGGATGGTCACTTCGCTGCCAACCGGCAGGCTGGCTTTGGTGATGCCTTTTTGTTTCAGGCTGAACGGCGCGCCGAATTCGAATCCCCAATTCTTGGCGCTACCGTCGGTTTGCTTCACGTCCAGGTATAGCCAGCTATGCGGATTGACAAGTTCCAGCTTGGTGACCACGCCTTTTAACTCTATGGGTTGTTCGGCGTCGAACTCGGCGGAAAAGGCGTGGTGGGCATGGGCTGGCGGTGCTGTCAGGGAGAGTAGGCCGCCAACAACTATCACGCTTACCAGTTTGCCTTTCGTGTTCATTCGATATGTCCTCCGCTAAATCGCTAAAAAATCAAGCGCGGAAAATGGTTTGCATAACTTTCCACGTCGTTGCCCGCATTCAGCAAAAACCAGGCCCATAATCCATACAACGCGATAGCTAGGAGTGTTAATTTAGCTAAGCCGCTGTTTTAGCGTTAATTACTTTGTGAATGACGACCAAGTGACGATAAAAAATAGGAGGGGGATTTAACGATAGGGACAACTGCTGTGCTGTTAACGCAGCAGCGGTACAACATCCTTCGAGCAATTCCGGCGGTATGCCCAAGCCACGCACGCGCACCGAAAAACTATCCAGCGGCACTGCCGAAAGCTTTGGCTGCACCCTGCCGGGCTACAAGGACATCCACAAAGTGCTCGGCGGTACGCTGCAAGCGCCGGTGCGCACCTCTGCACGCCTCGTCGGCACCTACGCGGGATTGGGATGTGCCGATGCACCACTCGGCGGTAACCACGAGAGGGTTTTGCGTGCCGCCCGGATACTCGGCCACTGGTCCGCCCCAGGTTTAAGCACCCGCCTGTTTGACGGGACGGTGCCGCCAACGCCGGCCCGAATGAATTCGACAGAAAACTACCGGATTGGCGTAAGAATGGATTAGCCCGGCAATCCGGATGGTTTGCCTGGCGAGGATATTCAGGAGTCGGCGCGCATAATCACCTTAGCCAACATGTTCGACGCCTTTGACCATGAAACACACTTATAAGGAGGCTGTAGGGCGGATAAGCGTAGCGTCATCCGCCAAATTGGTTAAACTCTTTTCATGCCAAACTATCGACGCAATCGCATTCCCGGCGGCACCTATTTTTTCACCGTTAACCTGCTCGAGCGCAAATCGACGCTGTTGATCGAACATATTGCAGCGTTGCGGGAAGCTGTGCTAACGGTTCGGGAAAAGCACCCATTTTACTTGTGCCCTATGGGTATATCGATGCCTGGGTGGTTTTGCCTGATCATATGCATGCGATTTGGACATTACCGGCAGGTGACGATCTATATTCCAACCGATGGCGAGCAATAAAAAAGTCTTTTCGAAAGCAATCCCTAAAACCGAATATCGTTCAGCAACCAGAATAAAGCGCCACGAGCGTGGCATATGGCAACGCCGTTTTTGGGAGCATACCATTATCGATGACGCCGACTATGCGACACATATGGATTATATTCATCATAATCCGGTCAAGCATGGTTGGGCGACAGCGGTTAAAGATTGGCCGTATTCAAGTTTTCACCGCTTGGTCAAGATGGATATTTATCCATTAAATTGGGCGGGGTTAGATTTGGCATCATTCGAAGTGGGCGAACCGGATAATTGACGCATTATAGGCGGATGACGCTTCGCTTATCCGCCCTACGGCCTTGCATTGCTCGATAAACGATTGAGAGAATCAACGCTAAATACAACAGGTCTACTTGAAGAATGGCTTACGACAAATCAACTACTATCGGGGAAATATTTCGTCTGAGTGCTAAGGTACTGAACGAAAACGACGTTTTCACGATGGGAAAGAGAAAGCTTGCAAAGGTCTTTCTACGAGAACTCTTGGATCTCAACCCCACTGCTAATGATGTAGAGCTTGAGTCAACTTACAAAGCATGCTCCTGGCGTAAAAATATACCTGCTGATTCTGAGAGCTTTTGGAATTTTGTAGAGAAAGAATACCTTGACCTTGAAGTTGAAGTTGAACCGAAGACAAAGTTCACTGAACTCGCTATCCGAGTGAACGAGGACTTAATCGCTCTGGCGGAGAACCTCTCGTATATCAAGAAAGAACTTGATTCGCTTGAACAGAAAAAGATGAAGGATGGTCGTTTGACTGCGGATGAGCGTTATTACAGAAATCAACTGGAATATTTCGAGAAGAAGAATCTTGTTTCTAAAGATGAAATCGTTGATTACATGACGCACAAGATTAAGCAACATGCCATCAATGCTGCTGCTCGACGTTTGTCTGTTGTTTCTATTGGGTCATCGTTGTTTTGGGATAGCCCCTATGCATTCGGTCGGCGATTTAGTTGGCCACTTGGCGATCCATATGATATTCGCTCGTTGAATGTATATTCCAACAAGTTTATGGATCTGCCCGCCTCAGACTATCGGGATTTAGTGAAAGAATGCAAAAGCTCTCCTGAAAAATTCAAGGAGTATGCGACTGCCTACATCAACGGTGCTTCTAGTGAATTTCCAAGTGTTCGGGAAAAGCTTGCAGATCTGGTTCAGAAGTCCCATATCCTGTTCGACCGAAAACAGGTCATTGAAACAATGCTGCGGCACTTCGATGAGAAGGACTACATTTCATTTGTAAGCATGGCCCCTCTACAAATTGAGGGGATTTTTGCTGATATATGCAGAGAAATCGGCGTCTCCGAGAAGCAGCTAGACATCTCATCGCTGAACGACAAGCTTCAGCATATTGATGAAAGGATACGAAGATTTTTCTTCTTTGAATACTACGCTTTCTTGTTCCCGGTGTTGAGGAATCAGGTCGCACATGGTGGTTTGGTGGACGGTGAATTTGAAGACACCGCCCTTCACCTTATGCTGGATCTACTTCCGGTCTGTGAACTTACCGTTTCAGAAGATCTACCCGTCATGCACGCGCTGAAAATCCTTAAGGATTCCGCCAAAAATAACTTCCTGAAATTAGTTGGTTTGAGGAATAGCCCGATAGTTCCAGCGCGGTAGATGTTCGTCGAAAACGATCCGCATGTTTTCAATGAAATCTGCAGCGCA
>NZ_JAXARY010000052.1:0-3065 GCF_033949435.1 Methylomonas defluvii
TCGCCGGAATCGCCCCGCGCGAGATGTTGTCCACGTACTCGGCGGCCACGTTCAAGGGCCCGATTACCGCATCCAGCGTGCTGTTGACCCCTTCGACGATTTTGCGGAAATCGCCTTGGTGCTTAGTGGCATCCGCGCGGGTCGCCAAACGCCCTTCGACGGCAGCGGTCGATAACATATTGGCATCGGCCACCAGGGCGTTCACCGCATCAATACAGGTGTTCAGATTGTTTTTGATGACATTGAAATCACCGTTGTAGGTGTCGGTGATTTTGGCGGGGATCGCGCCTTTAGAGATGTTGTCGACGTACTCGGCGGCGACGTTGAGCGGCCCGATCACCGCATCCAGCGTGTTGTTGACGCCTTCGACAATCTTGCGGTAATCGCCTTGATACTGGCTGGCGTCGGCGCGGGTGGCTAAGCGGCCTTCGATGGCGGCTTTTTCCAAGGCAGCGGCTTCGGCCACCATGCTGCTGATCGCGTCGATACAGTTGTTCAGGTTGTTCTTGATGGTGTTGAAATCACCATTGTAGGTGTCGGTGATTTTCGCCGGAATCGCCCCGCGCGAGATGTTGTCGACGTACTCGGCGGCGACGTTCAAGGGCCCGATCACCGCGTCCAGGGTGTTGTTGACGCCTTCGACAATCTTGCGGTAATCGCCTTGGTATTGGCTGGCGTCGGCACGGGTGGCTAAGCGGCCTTCGATGGCGGCTTTTTCCAAGGCAGCGGCTTCGGCCACCATGCTGCTGATCGCGTCGATACAGTTGTTCAGATTGTTTTTGATGGTGTTGAAATCACCGTTGTAGGTGTCGGTGATTTTGGTGGGGATCGCGCCTTTAGAGATGTTGTCCACGTACTCGGCCGCCACGTTCAAAGGGCCGATCACAGCATCCAGCGTGTTGTTGACGCCTTCGACAATCTTGCGGAAGTCGCCTTGGTGTTTCGTGGCATCCGCGCGGGTTGACAGGCGGCCTTCGACGGCTGCTTGCGACAGCATGGCGGCATCATTTACTAAAGCCTTGATGTTATCGCGAACTAAATCTATGGTTTCATTGATAAATCGCTTTTTGCCAGGCAATTTTTCAACATCGGCTTCGAGATTACCTTTGCCAAACTCCATGAAACACTTTATGGCCATTTTTTTCACAGCAATATGACCGTTAACCATGTCGTTAACGCCTTTGGCGACGGTCTTGAAACTACCGTGGAATTTTTGTTGATCAACCACTACATCAATATCGCCTTTTTCATGTTCTGCGGCCATATGATCCATCTCGGCTAATAGCGCTTTGATGTTATCGCTCAACTGCTTCATATTGGCCATAACACTGCTGTTATCGCCGGCTTTGAGTTGAATAACGGTGGTCAAATCCCCTTGCGAGATTTTATAAGCCAAATCCGCAACAAAATCCGGTTCGCCACCCAATTGCCGTGTCAGGGTTCGGGCAATGAAAAAACCCAAGGTGCCGATAGCCAGTATCGTTAGCGCTGTAATAATGACGGAAATGGTAATGGCGCTGGACTGAATCGAAACTGCTTCGTTCGATGAGTTTTTACCCAGACGCTGGTTATATTCGCTATGATTTTTGAACGCATCCAACAGCTTATCAACCACAGGCTGATTGCCCATCATCACAGTTCGGGCTTCGGCATTTTTATTCTGCCTGGATAAATCACGAATTTTGAGCCTTAATTTGTCGTATTCCGCCAAACTAGCTTTATCGTCCTGTAACAGTTTTTTGTCCTCATCATCGGCCAAAAGCTTTTCATAGTTGCTCAAAAGCTTATCGATATTCGCGCGTTTTTCGTCGATTTCTTGCTCGACGCCGGCCATGGCCGTATCGTCGGTTTCCGTTAAATGCTGCCAGACGTGCGCGCGGACTCCGGATATCTCCCCAACAATATCGTTAAGCAACAACACACTAGGCAAGGTATTGATAGTATTGAAGTTGGTGGCGGTATACACTTTGTCGATCTGCACATAGTTGAAGCCGGCCAAACCAGCCAAGCCCAACACAGCGGAACCGATTAATAACAACAAACGTTGTGTGACTGTCATTTTTTTAACCCTCATGCAATTTAAAATTTTGATTCGCTCACGCGCTCCGTAAGTACCGCATCCTCTAAAAGCGCGGACTTCAAGTCGCCACGCTGCCAACTTCCCTTTTAGTCGCCAGTAGATTATTAACCAGGCCTTTAAACTCCCTGATTCCGTGATTCCCGCGTAAGCTGAAGTCCAGCGTGAAAACTGGGTTTGCGCTTACACGGGAGCGACGATATTTGAGGGCAGGGTTAATAAAAGTTGATACCAGCTTTTTCTAGCTCATAAAAAACCAGCTTGAGATGGCTCCGATTTTATAAATGTGCTTGTTTTTTTAATGTCACAATGGCAACACTGACTTGGCTGGAGGCCAATGCAAACGCGCTGCCCGCATCTAACAAGGACTCGGCGGTTTCATATTGGCCACTATTAATCACCTCGGCCACTTTTCCGGCTTCGCGATGAAACTGCGCATGTTTATGCAGACAGTCCTGAAAACCGGACAAATGTTTGTATTGCTTTTGACCGCCACCGTGCAACCATTTACCCAACTTGCAGCAATCGTCCCGACCAATGGTGACGGCATCCATGTGCTCGTGTTGGCTGATGCCTCGGCGCAGTTTCACCTTCCACTCGCTGTGCGCTTGAATGGCGGCATCCAAGTCAATGGCGTCATCCTCTGTGGTTTTCGCACTTGCCTGTTTCGCACTTTCTAACCGACGCGATGTTGCCTGGGTTGCAGAGCGGCTAGCAGCATGTCCGGAAGAGGTGATTTTGAAAAAGCTCATCAAACTTTGTAGTTGTTCCGTTTGCCCCATCATTTCTTCCGCAGTAGCCGCCAACTGTTCGCTGGCGGACGCATTCTGCTGAGTAATCTGGTTCATCTGGTTCATGGCATTGTTGACTTGGCTGACACCGGCGGATTGTTCTTGGGAGGCGGCGGCAATCTCCTGCACCAAGTCGGAGGTTCTGGCAATGCTGGGGACAATTTCATCCAGCAGCTTGCCCGCACTTTCCGCTGTCT
>NZ_JAXARY010000053.1:0-2816 GCF_033949435.1 Methylomonas defluvii
TGAGCGTTCCATGCAGATGCCGACCAGTACCTCAGGGCCGACGCCTTGCTCAATCAGATAATGTGCTAACTGATTGGCGCGGGCATTCAGTTCGGTGTAGGTCAGGTTTTGCTCTTCAAAGGTTAGAGCAATAGCTTCCGGGGTTTTCTCGACTTGCGCTTCGAACAGATGGTGGATACAGCGGTCTCGCGGGTAGTCAACGTCGGTCGCGTTCCAGTCGTGCAGGAATTGACGGCGTTCGTCTCCGCCAACCACCGAAATCGTGCGCATTGGCAGTTGGGGATTCGTTTCTAGTGCGTTTACAATGGCTTCTAACGACGTCAGCATATACTCGTTGAGCCTATCCGGCTGCAAACGCCGGACGCATTGTAGCGTTAACGCGTAACCATCGCCGAAGTCGTCGACCGATAGCGTTATCGGGTAATTGGTTCGCTCTTCGCCGCCAACCACAATCCGCATACCCGGCCACTGATTTAAGCGATCTTCATCGGTCCGTTGGCTATGCCGGTAGTTCAACAATGAGGTAAACAATGGCAAACCCGAGTCTACGCCGCTACAGCGTTGTGCCAACGCTAGCGAGGCTTGCTCATGCGCGATCAACCCGGTCAATTGTTGTTGGGTATCGGCCAACGCCTTTGCGACCGAAACATCGCCTACCCATACCCTAAGCGGCAAGGTATTGATAAACATCCCCACCGTCCGTTCGATTCCCTCACCGCCTCGCATTCGGCCGGTTAGGACCGTACTGAACACGACATCGTTTTGTCCGCAACATTGCGCCAGGACTCTGGCCCAAGCCAAATGAAACAATACAGCGCCACTGACGCCGTGACGCTTTATTTGGGTTCGAATCCGGCCAGCCAGATTGTCCGCAATGGCCGCTTGCGCTTCGGTAATCTCGCTGTAATTATTTACATCAAGTATGCCGAACGGTGCCGTCGGCTCATTAACGTCACCAAGTTGTTCGCGGAAATAGCTTTCGTGTTTGTCAGGAGCTAGCAATCGAAGCTGAGCAATGAAATTGCGGTAGGGAAAGGTTGGCGGTAATTCGTTAGCCCGCCCATTCAGCAGCAAACGAACTTCGCCGATGATGATTTCCAGACTGATATGGTCGCAGACGATATGGTGATTCAATAATGACAACAGCCATTCGCCGCTTTGCGGCTCGGCTATCACGTATGCCGCTAACAAAGGCGCTTTACCCAAATCTAAGCGCACATTGCCGGGATCGCTAGCTGCCAATAGTGACGCTAATTCGTCCCCGCTCGGGGCGGCCAGTTCGTGCACCGGCAATAACGCTTTTCGACAAACTACTTGTACCGGTTGAGGCAAATCTTGCCAAATCACCGAGGTACGCAGTATGTCGTGCCTCTCAATGACTTGCTGCAATGCCGCAACAAAACGATTTACCCCTTCGTGACTATCGAAGGCAAGGATTGATCGTGATAAGTAAGTATCGCCTTCGGTGACCATCAGATGGTGAAACAAGATGCCCGATTGCAGCGGTGCCAGCGGATAAATGTCTTGAATATTGCTAGCACCACCTGGCACTCTCTCGACAATGTGGTCAATGTCGGTTTGCGACAACTCAATCAACGGCAATTTGCCAGGGGTGATGCTCACGGATGACGGCGCACTTTTTATTTTGATCAAATCGTCATTCCCGGTTTGCAACAACTCAATTAACGATTGCTTGTGATGTTTCAACAAACTCATTGTGTCCGCATCCATCACTCCTTGCGGAGCGCGGATTACTAATTCGCCGCCGTCCAGCAACACCCCTATATTTTTTTCATGAATCCGGGCAATGATCTGTTCCAAACTCATAATCTGAATTCCTCCAATGCTTCGTCTTTCGGTTCATATTCCGCTTGGTTAAGCAAATTGGGCGGAATTTCCAAATTGTGTTGATGTGAACCAACGGTTATCGCCAATGCCATATCTGACAGTATCGGCGTAACAAATATTGTCCGCGCATCTATCACCATTTCGCGCTCTGAAAGACGTTGAATGAGCTGAATGGCCAGCAATGAATGCCCGCCCAATTCAAAGAAATGATCGTTGCGGCTAATACGTTCAACGCCCAATAATTGCTGCCAGACTTCGGCTAAGACTTCTTCGAAGTTGCCGAGTGGTGCTACGAAGTCGCGATTATTGGTGCCACTAAAATCCGGTACCGGCAGTCGGTTACGATCAAGTTTACCGTTAGCGGATAGCGGCATGGCGTCCAGCATAACGCAGGCGCTGGGCACCATGTAGTCCGGCAAGTGTTGTTTGAGTTGGGCTTTAAGGTGTTCGACGATAGCGTGCTCGACTTCAGTGTCCTCAGCTACTTGATTCAGGACTAGATAGGCCACCAGGCGCTTATTGCTCGAATGATCTTCCCTAGCAATCACCACGGCATCTTTGATCTTCGGCTGCTTGAGCAATTGGGCTTCGATTTCGCCTAATTCGATGCGAAAGCCGCGAATCTTGACTTGGTGGTCGATCCGGCCCAGGAATTCTAGTGCGCCGTCAGCACGGTAGCGGACCAAGTCGCCTGTTTTGTAAAGCCGCCTGCCGACCGAGTCGAACGGGTCGGGCACGAAACGCTCGGCGGTTAGATCGTGGCGTTGCCAATAGCCGGGCACGACGCCGGCGCCGCCGATGTACAGTTCGCCCGCCACGCCGACCGGGACTGGGTTGAGCGAGCGATCCAGGTTGTAAAGGCGGACGTGGGGGGGGGGGGGGCGGCGCCCCCACCCCCCAGACCCAACAGCGAACACCCCGGGTGAAAAGCGACGTCAGCCCCGGCGCCCCCGCGGGCCGGGGGCCGG
>NZ_JAXARY010000054.1:0-2794 GCF_033949435.1 Methylomonas defluvii
CCCCCGCCTCCCCCGGCCCGCCCCCCCGCGCCGGGCGTGGGGTCCGCCGGAGCGCGGCGGGTGGGGGGGGGGGGGGGGGGCGCGCCCCCCCCCCCCCCCCCCCGTCCGATCCAAATCGTCTAAACCGGCTTGATAAACGCTGCTCCAGACCGTGCCCTCGGTCGGGCCGTATTCGTTGTAGAGTTTAATGCCGGGCAGCGCGGCAAGGTGGTGTTTGACAACGTCGGTCGGACACGCTTCGCCGGCGACGATGGCGACTTGCAGACTGCTTAATGCTTGGGGCGTTTGTTCCAAAAGTACCGCATACAGCGAGGGCAAGGCTAACAGGTGAGAGATGCGCCGTTGTTCAATCAGGGCCGCCAGCGCAGCCGGCTCTTTGCTGCTGTCGTCAGTAGGTAGACACAAGCAGCCGCCTTGAGCCAGCGTCCAGAAGATGCCGGCCACCGAGCTGTCGAAGGCAAAGGAGGACAGCAGCAGATAGGCTTTGACAGATTCGACATACCCCGCCAACCGAGCCCAAGTGGAATGTACCGCGTTGCGGTGGTTCACCGCCACGCCCTTGGGGCGACCAGTGGAACCCGAGGTGTAGATCAAATAGGCAAGATGCAAAGGATGCTGGCTCACCGTCGGGTTGGTCACGGGATAGTCGGCCATGGCCTGCCAGTCGCGGTCGAGATAGACGATCCGGTCTCTTGCCGTTATCAAGTCTGTAGGGCATGCATCGTGTACCTTGATGTGTGAATCGGGCTTTGACGCGGACAAGGTACGCGATGCGTACCCTATCGCGGCAAGTTCGGTATTGAGTGCTGCTCTGGTTAACAACAACTGGACGCCGGCATCGGCCAATATCAGAGCCCGCCGCTCGGCCGGATAGTGGGGATCAACCGGCACGTAAGCTCCGCCGGCCTTCAAGATGCCCAACAAGCCGATCACCATCTCCAGCGAGCGTTCGAGACAAATACCGACCGGTACGTCCGGGCCCACGCCTTGCTCAATCAGATAATGTGCCAACTGATTGGCACGGGTATTCAGTTCGGCATAGGTGAGGTGCTGATCTTCGAAGCTCAGCGCTACGGCGTCCGGGGTTTGCTTGACTTGCGCTTCGAACAGTTGGTGGATGCATCGGTCTTGCGGATAGTCAACCTCTGTGGCGTTCCAGTCGGTCAGAATTTGCCGGGTTTCCGCTTCGCTCAGCAGCGGCAGTTCGCTGACTTTGCGCAGGGGGGCTGCTGCAACTGCTTGCAGCAGTTGTTGGTAGTGCCGGTCCATACGTTCGATACTGGCTGCATCGTATAGGTCGGTGTTGTATTCCCAGCTTCCGCCGATTCGGTCGTCCGCCCAATCTTGGATGTGTAGGGTGAGGTCGAATTTGGCCACGTTGTCGCAGCCCTCAATCAGTTCGACGGCTAAATCCGGCAGGCTTAACGTCAGCGGTTCCTGTTTGGCCAAGACGAACATGACTTGGAATAGCGGGCTACGGCTCGGATCACGCTCGGGCTGAAGAGCTTCGACCAGTTTTTCGAACGGCAGATCTTGGTGTTGTTGGGCGTCCAGGACCGTGGTTTTGATTTGCGCTAGAAACTCGGCTACCGTCGGGTTGGTCGATACGTCGGCGCGCAGAACCAAGGTGTTGACGAAGAAGCCGATCAAGCCTTCAATTTCCGGCCGATTCCGGTTGGCTACCGGACTGCCGACGCAGAGGTCGACTTGGCCACTGTAGCGGCTGAGCAGTAGTTGAAACGCACCTAACAGCGCCATGAACAACGTGACATTGTGTTGTCGGCTCAATTCTCTTATCGCTTGCGCCAAGGTCAACGGCAGTTCGAAAACCAGACTGGCGCCACGGTAGGTCGTCACCGTCGGTCGCGGTCGGTCAGTCGGTAGATTCAACACCAGCGGCGCGCCGTCCAGTTGTTGCCGCCAGTAGTTTAACTGGTGCTTCAGTACCTCGCCGCTCAACCACTGGCGCTGCCAACAGGCAAAGTCGGCGTATTGAATCGGCAATTCCGCTAGCTGTGCGGCGAGTCTTTGGGTGAACGCTCGGTACAGCGCACTGAATTCCTCGACCAGCAGTTCCACTGACCAGCCGTCGGACACGATGTGGTGCATGGTCAACAATAACACCGCATCCTGCTGTTCGGCACATTCTGCCAGCCGCAATAAACTAGCTCGGATCAAAGGTCCGCGACGCAAGTCGAAGGGTTTGGCGGCTTCTTGCCGACAGAGTGCTTGCCAAGCAGCATCTTGGCCAGATTCTAAGCTGGTCAGGTCTATGCACTCTAGTTCTACCGCTAGGCCAGGACGGATGGTTTGTACGACCTCGCCGTCCGGGCCGGTGTCGAACACAGTCCGCAGGACTTCGTGCCGGCGGACGATGGTCGCGAAGCTTTGCGTCAACGCGGGGATGTCTAGTCGACCGACTAGGCGTAGCGCCACCGGGATGTTGTAGAAGGGGTTGTCGGGTTCCATCTGATCCAGAAACCACAAACGTTGCTGGGCGTAAGATAGCGGGATCGGAGCGTTGCGGGAGGCTGGTGGTATAGTGACTGTGTGTAGCCCATTTCCGTCAGTTTGCTGTCCTTCTATCGTTTCGGCCAAGGTCGCAATCCTGCCATGCTCGAATAAATGGCGTAGCGGCAATTCAACCGAAAAGCGCTTGCTAATCCGCGACATCAGTTGCGTGGCCAACAAGGAATGTCCGCCCAATTCGAAGAAATCGTCTTCGATGCCTACCTGCTCGACACCCAAAACCTCTTGCCAAATCTCGGCCAAGACTCGCTCGGTATTGGTACGC
>NZ_JAXARY010000055.1:0-1770 GCF_033949435.1 Methylomonas defluvii
AAACACGATGGTCCACCGGGTGCCAAGGCCATGTGGATCGGCTTACAGCGCTTGCGCGATTTTGTCATCGCCCTCGATGCTCAACAGGATGTCGCGATGAGATGTGTATAACGATGAGCGCCGGAGCGTGGGAACAATGAATGATGACTCGCCCGGTTTTTCTGTTCATATTCCCCACACAGAAACCGTTTCTCCACTCCGTTGCCGCTGCAAATAAACCCGCGTCAGCTCCGCAAATTCGCACGGATTTTCCTTGATAAACCGCCGCTGCCAGTGGCTGCCGGTCTGTTGATTTGCTAGGCGCTGGCGAATCACATCCAGATAATTCTCACAATCAGCAGTGCAGATGCCCAAAGCCTGCAAGCCCTGAACGGCACGCGGCAATAGCTCCTGCTCGATCAGCACCGCCAACCGTAGTTTATGTTCACCAAACCAGACGACATGGCTATCCAAACCGTGCCGCGCCGCTTGATAAAAATTATCCTTGGCCTGGGCGAAGCATAACTCCGCCCCGCCCGCCTGACGCTCGTCGGCCAGATTTTTCACCAGGCCGTAATAAAACGCAGCATTGGCGATCATATCCAACACCGTCGGCCCGGCGGCAGGCGTACGGTGTTCGATGCGGATATGCGGCGTACCGTCGGCATCGAAACCCACCAGCGGCCGGTTCCAGCGCCAGATCGTGCCGTTATGCAGGCGTAAGTGTTGAAACGCTTCCGGCGCATCGTCGAAATACTCCGGCAGCAGAACCGGAAAATGTTGCTGGTTCTCGACAAAGCATTCCAGAATCGAATGCCGGGCAAAATCGGAACCGAAACTGACCCGGTGCAAGGGCCCGTCGGCGGCCCCGGCATAGCCGCCGGTGGCGATGGCCTGTTCGAACAAGGGAATACGGGTTTCCGCCCAGATATCCTTACCGAACAAAAACGGTGCGTTGGCACTCACTGCCACCATTGCCGCCGAAGCGATGATAGCCGCGTTATAAACGTGATGGGCAATGTTCAAAGGACATTGGATATGCAATTGAAACGAAGTGGTGGCGGCCTCCAGCATCACATCGTGATGCTCTATTTTCAGATGCTCATGCCCGCATATATCCAGCACAATCGGCCGGCCTCGGCAGCGCAAAATCTGTTGATTCAAGGCCCGGTAGCGATTCATGTCCGACATATTGCCCAGATGCAGATCGCTTTGCTGCAAGGTTGGCAAGGTGCCTATCGCCAATAAATGCAAATCCAGTTGCCGGGCATGCTGTTCGGCTTGCTGCCAGGTGTTTTGCAAATCCTGATGCATGCGGCTGAATATGTCGCCGGTCAGCGCCAGCGGTAGCGTGTTCAGTTCGATGTTAAATTTGGCCAGTTCCGGCCCGGCCATAGGGTGGGCAAAAGAGTGCAGATAGGCCTGATTCATCGGTGCCGGCCGCATGTTGTCGTCCAGCAGCCAAGCTTCGATTTCAAAACCAGCCACCGGCTCGGCTTCCGAACAAGCGCGATTTTTAATCAGCCGGCCAAGAAGTTCGGTTTCTGCGGATAGACGCTCGCGGAAACGCTGAAAGTCGGCATCTTGATAGATTGCGGCATGAATTTCTTGACCCATGACATTTGCGCTCGTAGTCCGGCGGAATAGCAGTAAATAGTAAGATCGTTACAGCTAAGGATTCCGCCAAAAATAACTTCCTGAAATTAGTTGGTTTGAGGAATAGCCCGATAGTTCCAGCGCGGTAGATGTTCGTCGAAAACGATCCGCATGTTTTCAATGAAATCTGCAGCG
>NZ_JAXARY010000056.1:0-1620 GCF_033949435.1 Methylomonas defluvii
CTAGGAGCCTGTCGGACTTTAGCGCAGTAGATCTAACCGCGACATCGGTTTGGTAAAATAAGGAGGGTCAAAAGATCAGATATACGGAGCCTGTGATGAGTCGATTCATTCCCGTCAACCGCCATCAACTTTACTTGCTACCGCCTTCGGTGGACGAATGGCTGCCGGAGGCTCATCTGGCCCGTTTTGTTGTCGAAGTCATCGAGCAACTGGATCTGAGCCAATTCACCAGCCGTTACCAGGGACGCGGCAGTGCGGCCTATCATCCCTCGGTGTTGCTGGCGCTCCTGGTGTACGGTTACGCCACCGGCGTGTTTTCCAGCCGTAAGATCGAACGAGCGACCTACGATTCGGTGGCGTTCCGTTTCCTGTCCGCGGATACGCATCCCGACCACGATACGCTGGCCCATTTCCGCAAAACCTTCCTGATCGAGCTGGAAGATCTGTTCGTCCAGGTCCTCAGCCTGTCCCAAGCGATGAAGTTGGTGAAACTGGGGCAAATTGCGCTGGACGGTACGAAAGTGAAGGCGAACGCCTCCAGGCATAAAGCCTTGTCCCACGGTCACATCGAAAAGCTGGAAGCGCAGCTGCGGGACGAGGTCCAGGTCTTATTACAAAAGGCCGCCGAAACCGATGCGGCGGACGACCGCGACGATCTGGACTTGCCGGCCGAACTGGCGCGGCGTGAAGACCGATTGAAAGCCCTGCGCGATGCCAAAACCCAGATCGCCGAGCGGGTCAAGCCGCACGATGAGCAGGCACAAAAGGAGTATGAGGCGAAGATTGCCCGCCGGGAAACCGGGCGGCAGGCCGGCAAAAAGCCCAGAGGGCCGGAGCCCAAGGCCCCGGAAATAGGCCCCAAGCCTGACGACCAAATCAACCTGACCGACGAAGAATCTCGCATCATGCCCAGTCATGAAGGCTTCGTGCAAGGCTATAACAGCCAAGCCGCCGTCGACGCCGACACGATGCTGATCGTCGCCACCCGCGTCACGCAACAGACCAACGATAAGCAACAAGTCGAACCGATGTTGGCCGAGCTGAAAAAACTCCCCGAGACGTTGGGCCAAGTCGATGCCCTGCTGGCCGACACGGGCTACTTCAGCGCCGCCAACGTTCAGGCTTGCGAACGAAGCGGCATCAAACCTTTGATCGCCATGGGCCGCGACAGCCACCATGTGCCCCTGGCTGAATATCTGGCGGCCGACGCGCCGAAACCCAACACCGGCGACCCGGTGGAAAACATGGCCTGGTACCTGAAAACCCGTGAAGGCAAGGCCCGCTATGCCAAGCGCAAATGCACGGTGGAACCCGTATTCGGGATCATCAAGCAGGTACTGGGCTTTCGCCAGTTCTCGCTACGCGGACTGGACGCGGTAACCGGGGAATGGAAGCTGGTGGCGATGGCGTTTAACCTGAAACGGATGTATGCGCTGGCCGGGGCATAAGCCCCGCCGAACTCAATGATAGGGTTGCATGCCGTCGAATAACCCAAGGGGAGCGCGTCTACATCAATTCTCAAGACCGGCTGAGTAACTTTACGACAGCTTGAGGGCTTCGATCATTTGGCTGACGCCAAATTTTCGGCTTAAAAAAACTTAAGTCCGACGGGCTCCTAGG
>NZ_JAXARY010000057.1:0-1598 GCF_033949435.1 Methylomonas defluvii
ACTTGGCTGACACCGGCGGATTGTTCTTGGGAGGCGGCGGCAATCTCCTGCACCAAGTCGGAGGTTCTGGCAATGCTGGGGACAATTTCATCCAGCAGCTTGCCCGCACTTTCCGCTGTCTCGACGCTGTTTTCGGCCAACTCGCCAATCTCCTGCGCCGCCACCTGGCTGCGCTCGGCCAGCTTGCGCACTTCCGCCGCCACCACCGCAAAGCCTTTGCCGTGATCGCCGGCCCGCGCCGCTTCGATGGCCGCGTTTAGGGCCAGCATGTTGGTTTGATAGGCGATGTCGTCGATGATGCCGATTTTTTTGGCAATCTCGCGCATGGCGTCAACGGTCTGTTTCACCGCTTCACCGCCTTGGCTGGCTTCGGTAGCGGCTTTGCTGGCCATGCCGTCGGTGACTTTGGCATTGTCGGCATTCTGGTTGATGCTGGCCGCCATTTCCTCGATGCTGGCACTGGTGATCTCGACACTGCCTGCCTGTTCGCTGGCAGCTTGCGACAGCGATTGGGAAGTGGAACTGATCTGCTCGGAGGCATTACCCAGTTGATCCGCGGCGGAAATCACCTCGGCAATGGTTTGGGAGAGTTTGGCGACGGTGTTATTCACGGTGTCTTTAAATTCACCCAACTGGCCTTGGTAGTTACCGGTCACGTTGCGGGTCAAATCGCCTTGTTCAACCAACGCCAGCACTTCGACCGCTTCATTCAGCGGCAAGATCACCCCATCCAGGGTGTCGTTGACGCCTTCGACGATTTTGCGGAAGTCGCCTTGGTGCTTACTGGCGTCGGCGCGCGTTTGCAGACGGCCTTCAACGGCGGCGGTGGCCAGCATATTGGCGTCGGCCACCAGTGCATTGACCGCATCGATACAGGTATTGAGGTTGTTTTTAATCGTGTTGAAATCGCCGTTGTAGCTATCGGTGATTTTGGCCGGAATGTGGCCTTTGGAAATGTTATCGACATAGTCAGCCGCCACATTCAACGGGCCGATCACCGCATTCAGGGTCAGATTCACGCCCTCGACAATCTTACGGAAATCGCCTTGGTGCTTAGTGGCATCCGCGCGGGTGGCCAAACGCCCTTCGACGGCAGCGGTCGATAACATATTGGCATCGGCCACCAAGGCGTTCACCGCATCAATACAGGTGTTCAGATTGTTTTTGATGACATTGAAATCACCGTTGTAGGTGTCGGTGATTTTGGCGGGGATCGCGCCTTTAGAGATGTTGTCCACGTACTCGGCCGCCACGTTCAAGGGTCCGATCACCGCATCCAGCGTGTTATTGACGCCTTGGACGATTTTCCGGTAGTCACCTTGGTATTGGCTGGCGTCGGCGCGGGTGGCTAAGCGGCCTTCGATAGCGGCTTTTTCCAAGGCCACCGCTTCGGCCACCATGCTGGAAATCGCATCAATACAGTTGTTCAGGTTGTTTTTGATGGTGTTGAAGTCGCCGTTGTAGTGGTCGGTGATTTTCGCCGGAATCGCCCCGCGCGAGATGTTGTCCACGTACTCGGCGGCCACGTTCAAGGGCCCGATTACCGCATCCAGCGTGCTGTTGACCCCTTCGACGATTTTGCGGAAATCGCCTTGGTG
>NZ_JAXARY010000058.1:0-1597 GCF_033949435.1 Methylomonas defluvii
CTTTGAAGAGCAAAACCTGACCTACACCGAACTGAATGCCCGCGCCAATCAGTTAGCACATTATCTGATTGAGCAAGGCGTCGGCCCTGAGGTACTGGTCGGCATCTGCATGGAACGCTCACTGGACATGGTGATTGGGTTGCTCGGCATTCTCAAGGCTGGTGGCGCTTATGTGCCCCTCGATCCGCATTACCCTCAAGAACGTCTACTGTTCATGCTGGATGACATCGCACCAATTGTGGTATTGACCCAAGCCAAATTCGCTAATTTCGCTTTTGGTAACTCCCATGTTTTTATCCTTGACTCCGATTGGACGAGGATAGGAACTTATTCAACAGTCAATCCGTATATCATCATAAAGCCAGAAAATCTAGCCTATTGCATCTACACCTCAGGTTCGACCGGCCAGCCAAAAGGTGCCGGCGTACCGCATCAAGGCATTTTGAATCGCTTGCAATGGATGCAAGCCGAGTACGGATTGAACTGCACGGATGCTGTGTTGCAAAAAACCCCGTACAGCTTTGACGTCTCGGTTTGGGAGTTCTTTTGGCCGCTGATGACCGGTGCCCGTCTGATCGTCGCTCCGCCGGAACTGCACAAAGACAGTCAAGGCTTGATCGATCTAATCCAGAGCGCAGGCATCACCACCGTCCACTTTGTCCCGTCGATGCTGCTTGCCTTCGTCGACACACCTGGCGCCGAACACTGCACCAGCCTGAAACGGGTAATCTGCAGCGGCGAAGCGTTGTCCGCCGACTTGGTACAACGCTTCCAGCAAAAATTGCCGGCCGGGTTGCACAATCTATACGGCCCAACTGAAGCCTCGGTCGACGTCAGTTACTGGGCTTGCCCGATGGAGTGTAGAGCAACGGAAATCCCGATCGGCAAACCCATTGCCAATCTCCGCCTGTATATTCTCGACCGTAGCCTGAACCCGGTGCCGATTGGCACGCCCGGCGAACTGCACATTGGAGGCATCGGATTAGGCCGAGGCTATTTGAACCAGCCCGATCTGACCGCCGAAAAATTCATTCCCGATCCGTTCGGTCAACCCGGAAGCCGTTTATACAAAACCGGGGATCTGGTGCGCTACCGCCAAGACGGCAACATCGACTACCTGGGCCGGATCGACCACCAAGTCAAGATCCGGGGTTTTCGGATCGAACTGGGCGAAATCGAAGCCCAATTGCTGAAGCAAGTGGACGTCAAAGACGCTGTAGTGGTTGCAAGGGAAGACCAACCCGGCGACAAGCGTTTGGTGGCTTACGTCGTCCCTCAAGCGGAGGCAACCGAGGCCGAGCAAGCCATCGTCGAGCGCCTTAAAGTCACACTCAGACAACACCTACCGGACTACATGGTGCCAAGCGCCTTCGTGGTGTTGGAAGCCATGCCGCTGTCTGCTAACGGCAAGCTGGATAGAAAGCAATTGCCGGCACCGGACTTGAGCGAACAACTGAAAAAAACTTACGTCGCACCGCGTACCAATACCGAGCGAGTCTTGGCCGAGATTTGGCAAGAGGTTTTGGGTGTCGAGCAGGTAGGCATCGAAGACGATTTCTTCGAATTGGGCGGACATTCCTTGTTGGCCACGCAACTG
>NZ_JAXARY010000059.1:0-1505 GCF_033949435.1 Methylomonas defluvii
CGACCCAAGGCGGAAGTTCGTGTATTTACCTTGAATGTCGGTTTAAAATTTAAATCAGCCATTCAAATAATAAAAGTTGTAGGGTGGATAAGCGAAGCGCCATCCACCTATTTGCGTTCCTATGGTGGATGGCGCTTCGCTTATCCACCCTACGGCCCTATATGGTTTTTTGCAGCTTGCTCAGTTTGCTGCTGCTGGCGCGCCACTGGTTGACAAAAGCCAAATAATAATTCGGCGTTTTGCAGTTTGAGTATGCCATCCCAAACCGTCTCTGTTCCAAATTTACAGTCAATCGCCAATTTCTTTAAGATTATGCCAGTAGAGAATTGCGGTTTCTGGAAGTGATGAATTGTCACAATCGACCAGTTGTTGTCTGTCGACCAATCTGATTCAATGGCGGCAATTTAATCATACCCGGTCACAATTACCTGTTACAGGTGATATACGTAAATCAATTGCATATGATCGGACGCTTCGGCTATCGGCTCAAAACCGCGTTGGACGAACTAAAATAACTCAGGCAATCAACGTGACGACAGGCTTTAATTGGAATTCCTTTGAAACCACTATTGAACGAAGGATTCGGTCTTTAGAGTGGATTCTTGATCAAGCGTATCCTACTCATCCACAACAACCAAAGCACTTTATTAGGATGCTCCACACAAACAGGCTAATTGAAGAGAGTGAGTGCGCAATAAATGAGAATATCGTGACTGTTTCGGGTCAGGAGTTGCGTTATTGGTTTCGCCCTTACTGCCAACCGGGATCACAACCATTTGACTCCTGCAGATTGGATGGACTTTTTGGCTTCATGCGCATAGTAATCTGGCCGCGCATGGTTAAAGAGTGGTCTCTAGAGCGCCTAATTCTTGAACCGAAGCTTGATGAGAAAAGTAGGTCCATGGTGGAAACGTACCTACAACTACAGGCGAAGGCAAAAGAAATGGCGAACAGAGAGATTGAGTCACTTCTTAAAGGCAAAAGTGTTCATCTTCAAGTAGTCAAAGCAATAACTTCGCTAGACATTGCTTCCGTTAGCGCTTTTGCAGATAAGATAACGGTAGAGACAGTTGGGATAGGGCGTGAGGATCTATTGTCGCTTGTTGATGCGGTTAATCGAAGGGACGAGGAACTAATTGCATCAAAGCGAAGATCGTTTACGTTCCGTGTGCTTTATCAAGCGCGAATGAACGACCGTTCTCAAGATCCCTTAATAGAGCCACTTACTTATGGCACCGGTGAATTTCAAAGAAAAATGTCCGAACATTCCAAAGCCCTTACGATCGTAGCAGAAAGGCATTTCGCAGAATCTTTTAGGAAATTCTGCCAATGCGATGCCGTTAAGAAGATCGAAAGTGAAGTGTTTGGACAATATAGATCAGTTCACTCACAGGACTTTTCGAAACGTGTCGAAGAACTGGTATCAACTGTTTGCCATTAGTGAACAATTTATGATCTATACCAGCCATTGACAAAGACACCTCGAACGGCAGAAGTTGGCCGAA
>NZ_JAXARY010000005.1:0-250737 GCF_033949435.1 Methylomonas defluvii
TCTATCGCGGGTTCGTAGCCAGTCACTTTTTCATCTTCCACGGTTCAAGTCGTTGTATTCTCCATTACAAATCCAGTTAGGGACAGTATCAATACAGGGAAGTTATTTTTGGCGAAATCCTTAGCGAGACCGCCAGCGGTATATCGGAGCTTGGGACGAGTCGCTCTGGCTGCTTTCAGCACCACATCGGCCACGACTTCCGGCTCGTCGGCAATAGCCATCACTTCCTCCAGCACCTTGTCCAAGACCACGCGGGTTTCGTGATACTCCTCAAGCCGCGAATCGGGCGCCAGCAGGTTCGCGTCGAACTTCGTCTTTGTGTATGCGGGCTCGATGACAGAGACTCGGATGCCTCTGGTACGCAACTCGTGATCCAGCGATTCCGAATAGCCTTCGATCGCGTGCTTGCTCGCGGCATAAATGGCCATATACGGCATCGGCAATACGCCAAGCACGGAGCCGATGTTGATGATGCGACCGCTGCCTTGGCGCCGCATATGGGGTGTAACGGCGCGAGTCATGCGGACAATGCCGAAGAAGTTCGTATCGAAAACCGACTGGGACTGTTCGATCGAACTTTCTTCCGCTCCGGCAGGAGCAACCCCGAAGCCTGCGTTGTTCACAAGCAGGTCAATGCGTCCTTCCCGTTGCATCACCTCGCTAACGGCGGCTTCGACGGAGGCATCACTAGTCACGTCCAGAGACAGCATCTGAAAAGGATGTCGATTCGTCTGGACGGCCCGTCTGCTGGTCCCGTAGACCTTGTAGCCAGCGGCCGTCAGCCGCAGAGCGGTTGCTTCGCCGATGCCCGAGGATGCGCCGGTAACCAGCGCGACACTAATATTTTGCTTAATACTCATAACTCAAATCTCCTTGCGGGGTGGATTGTCTATCATCTAAGTGTTACTATCATTTCGGTAGTCATGTTACTACCAATTTGAAAGCAAGTCACTACCAAAATTGTATGAACGATAAAAATATTTGTGATGACCCTTGTCCAATCGCGCGCTGCCTGGCTTTTCTGGGCGACGCATGGAGTCTTTTGATTCTGCGGGATGCCCATTTCGGCCTCACCCGCTTTGACCAGTTTCGGAAAAACCTGGGAATCGGACCCGCGATCCTGACCCGCAGATTGGCGACTCTGACAGCGGAAGGCTTGTTGGAAAAAAGGCTTTATTCGGAACGCCCGCCGCGTGAGGAGTATGTGTTGACTGCCGCCGGCCGCGATTTTCTGCCGGTGCTGTTCACGATGGGTGCCTGGGGACGTCAATATCGCGGCGAGGGCCGGCTGGTGCGCATCTTGGATGCCGAAACGGGGGCAGAAATCAGACCGGTGCTTGTGGATGAGGTCACCGGGATAAAGATCGGGAATCGGCCGATACGCATTGTCGAGCCGGATGGCGACTAGGGGTTATTGCCGCTTTGGCCTGCGCTTTTATTTGGTTGCCCAGTTAAAACGGCAACAGCCCTAATCAAACAAAGGGGTTTATGCAAAAAATCCGCTGCCGGAAATTGCGTATATTTCAGCCATTAGCCGCAATGGCTGAGCGTCAGCAAGCGCGTCGGGTAGATGCCGCCAATGCTTCCAGCAAGGTGAAATTGCAATGCGTTGCTAGGCAATCGGCCAGACGCTCGATGCCGGCTTCGCGCACCGCATTGAAATCCAGGGCTTGCGCTTGCCGATAGCCTGCCCAATGCAACAGCGCATCGCAGGCTGAGGGCAAATCGAATAAACCGTGCAGATAACTGCCCGCCACCTGCCCGTCTGCCGAAACGGCGCCATCGTGACCATCCGCTAGCGAAAATAAGGGTTGTGCCAGCGCCGGACCACTACTGACGCCCAGATGAATCTCGTAGCCGGCCACCTGTGTAGTTTGCCCATAAAACGTGCCGGTAGTTTGTTTCAAGCATTTTTCCGCTTGCAAAACCGTCTGCATATCCAACAAATCCAGACCGGCAGCACTACCGGCCGGACCTTCCAGCCCCAGTGGGTCGTCTATGCTTTTGCCCAGCATCTGAAAGCCGCCGCAAATCCCCAGCAGTTTGCCGCCGTAACGCAGATGGCGGGCAATAAATCTGTCCCAGCCTTGCTCCCTAAGACGGGCTAAATCACCACGCACCGATTTGCTGCCGGGTAGTACGATCAAATCGGCACCGATTACCTGATCCGGACTTTTCGCAAAGCTGACCTGAACCCCGGGATGCAATTGCAGTGGATCGAAATCGGTATGATTGCTGAAGCTGGGCAAATGCGGTACGACGATGTGAAACGCGCCGGTTTGGCCCTGTTGGGCATGCCGAATGGATAAAGCATCTTCGGCTTCCAGATAAAGATCGTGCAAATACGGCAGCACGGCCAACACCGGCTTCCCGGTTCGCTGTTCCAGCCAATCCAAGCCGGGTTTTAACAACGCAATATCGCCCCGGAAACGGTTGATGACAAAACCGATCACGCGCTGTTGTTCGCTTGCCGACAGCAGTTCCAGCGTGCCAACCAAGTGGGCAAACACGCCGCCGCGATCAATGTCGGCGATCAGAATCACCGGACAATCCACTGCTTCGGCAAAGCCCATATTGGCGATATCGCCTGCGCGCAAATTGATTTCGGCCGGACTGCCGGCACCCTCGACGATCAGCATCTGGTACTGAGCGCCCAAGCGTTGCCACGATTCCAGAACCGCTTGCTTGGCGATTTTTTTATAATCGTGGTATTGGCTGGCTGATTGGTTTTGCAGGACTTTGCCGTGAATGATCACTTGCGCGGTGGTGTCGGTATTGGGTTTGAGCAGCACCGGATTCATATCGCTATGCGGCGGCAAACCGCAGGCTGCGGCTTGTGCGGCTTGGGCGCGGCCGATCTCGCCGCCGTCTATGGTTACCGCGCTATTCAATGCCATGTTTTGCGGCTTGAATGGCGCGACGGCGATGCCTTGACGCCGGTAATAACGGCACAAAGCCGTCACCAAAGTGCTTTTGCCGGCATCGGAGGTGGTGCCTTGCACCATCAGGGCGTGGAAAGGCGGTTTAGGATGCATCGGGCCAGCCGTTTTCGTAGACAAATGCCGATAAGGGTTGCGGCGTTGCCCAGTTTTCCAGTTCCAGCATCGGTTTGGAATAGAACTCGGCGACATGGCCCAAGCAAAGCACCGCAATCGGCCGGCTGCCGGTGGGCATTTTCAATAGTTGCGCCAATGCATCCGGATCGAATAGCGATACCCAGCCCAGCCCCAGGCCTTCCGCGCGGGCTGCCAACCATAGGTTTTGAATCGCGCAGGCCGCCGAGGCCAGATCCATTTCCGGCAGTGTGCGCCGACCGAAAATGTGTTGCTCGCGCCGGTCCGGCAAAGCGACGATCAGCAATTCGCCGCAATCGAGTATGCCTTCCACTTTAAGCTTCATGAATTCGTCGTGCCTTTCGGCGAGGGCTTCGGCGGTAAGTTTGCGTTCCTGTTCGACCAGCGCGTAAATATCGTTACGTATGCGGCGATCAGTAATGCGGATAAAGCGCCAAGGCTGCATCAAGCCGACGCTACCGGCCTGGTGCGCGGCTTGTAATAGACGTGCCAGGACTTCGGCATCGACCGGATCGGAAAGAAAATGCCGCATGTCGCGGCGTTCGGCGATGGCGCGATAGACGCCGGCGAGTTGTTGGTCAGGGAAGCGGTGCGCAGCAGAGGCGTCTTGTGGTGCCGATTTGTGCTCGGGAGTTGCCGGCGAACGTGGCGATTGCTGTGTCATTGCAGCATGGCAACCATTAGCACGGCGGCTTCCGTTAGCTCGACCGCCGCACCGTAAACGTCGCCGGTTACCCCGCCCAAGCGCGAGACCGCGGTTTGCCGTACCCAAAATAGTACACCACCGGCGAACAGTACAGCCGGTAAACCTAAAAACACCGCGGCAGTCAGGACGCTAATCACCAACACCGCTTGGATATGCGCTCTTGGCAATTGTTGCAATAGTGCCTCGGCCAGGCCTTTTGGGCGAATATAGTCGGTTGTCAGCATCAAACCCAGAATTGCGGTTCGGCCTAAAACCGGGGCCAGCAGCAAGGGGGCGAGGCGAGTTTGCTCGAACATGGCGGTCAGTGCAGCAAACTTCAGGACTAAAACCAGCACCAGCAAACTAACCGCAATCGGCCCGGAGGCCGGGTCTTTCATGATTTGCAGGCTACGCTGTTTGTCGCCGTAGCCGCCGACCCAAGCATCGGCGCAATCGGCCAAACCGTCCAAATGCAGGCCGCCGGTCAGTAATACCCAGCCGGTCAAGACGATAGCCGCCAACAGCATGGGCGCACTGCCGGCAAACAGTATCGGCGGCAGGCTTAGGAGAACACCCAGTAGCAGGCCGACCGCTGGATAGTACAAAACCGAACGCCCCAGCAAGGGAGCGCCAGCCGCGTCACGACAGCTAACAGGTATGCGGGTCAGGAATTGCAAGGCAAGCAGAAAAGCATCCACGATTATTTAAGATGACGTCCCTTGGCATCTTTGTAGATATGGCCGGTTGCAATCAACACGCCTTCGATGAAGCCCCACATGACGCCAAAACCGCCGGTAACCAGCGTGACTACGGCTTGGGTGAAGCCGAGGAAATAGAAGCCCAGATAAATGCGATGCAAGCCGATCGCGCCGAACGCAATCCCCAACAAAGCCGCGACCAACTTGCTTTTGACTGGCTTGGCTTCCATCAAATATGCGCCGACCAGGCTGACGTCGGTGACTTTATCTTCGTCGTGATCGAAATCTACATCGTCGCCGACTTTGGGCGGCGCTTCCGATGTCCATTGATCCAGGTGGAATTCGTAGAATTGACCTTCGTATTTGATCACGCCGGTCTGGCATCTTTCATCGTAACTTTCTATGTGTCCTAGCATGTTGTTTACCAAATCAGTTGTATGTTTTTATTATTATGTGCACCTGCCGTTAGGACAGTTGCCGGTCGCAAAGCAAGCTCGACGTCAGCCCAGCTTATTTTTCGCGGCTAATGATACGGGAAAGCCCAAGGCCCCGCCATTGCGCCTGACGCAGATTGCCAACGTAAAACCTATTTCAGGCAGTAGAGACTTGCGCTTGACTGAATGTGGCCATTTCATTGTGTAAACGACAGGCCATTTGCAGTAAGGGTACCGCCAACACCGCGCCGCTACCCTCGCCCAGGCGCATCTGTAGATTCAACAACGGCTGAGCGTTCAAGGCTTGCAGGATGCGGGCATGGCCTTTTTCCGCAGAACAATGGCCGTAAAAAAACCAGTCCACGCAGCCGGGATTGATTCCCACCGCCAGCAACGCCGCGACACTGCTGATAAAGCCATCTATCAACACCGGCAAACCTTGCTGGGCGGCGCTGATATAGGCTGCGGTGAGAGCGGCGATTTCAAAACCGCCCAAGGTTTTTAAAATATCCAAAGGCGTCTGCAAAGCAGCTTGGTGGTGCTGCAAGGCCGAGTCGATAACACCGGCTTTGTGGTCGATTTGTCCAGCGTTCAAACCGGTGCCGGCACCGGTAATCTCGGCGGCCGGTATCCGCAAACTGGCGGCCGCCAAAGCGCTGGCGCTGGTGGTATTGGCGATGCCCATTTCCCCGCCGATAAACAAATCGGCGCCGTTCGCCACCGCCCGCTCGACGGCAGCCCGGCCGGCGGCCAAGGCGATAGTTAACTGTTCGTCGTTCATCGCCGCTGTCCGGGAGAAATTGGCGGTGCCGGCACCGGCTCGATGGCTGATTACATTGGGTAAGGCCATTGGCTGCAATAGACCGACATCGACGACTTCGAAATAGGCATCGACATGCCGGGCCAGCACATTCACCGCGGCACCGCCGGCCGCGAAGTTTTTGACCATTTCCATCGTTACCACTTGCGGAAATGCCGAGACGCCTTCCTCGGCAATGCCGTGATCGGCGGCAAATATGCTGATATGGATTTTTTCCAGTTTAGGCATTGCCCGGCGCTGCATCGCCGCCAACCTGACCGCGCAATCCTCCAGCAACCCTAGGGAGCCGGGCGGCTTGGTTAATTGCGCTTGCCTGCTTAAAGCTTGTTGGTAATAAGCGGCATCAGGCGCGGCAATCGGCGCGGATAAACTGTTCATAATCAAATTACAGGGTTTTGAGGATTTGCGGCAAACCGGCGGTGACCAGCACCACCTTGTCGCTGATTTGCGCGAGTCTTTGATGTAAAAAGCCGGCTTCATCGACGAATCGGCGGGTCATGGCGTCGGCGGCTACAACACCCAGGCCCACTTCGTTGCTGACCATAATCACCCGTTGCCTGCCGGTCGCCAGTACGGCGCATAAGGCATCGGCTTGTTGCTGATAGCGCTGTTCTTGTAGATTACCTTGTTTATCGAATAACACATTGCATAACCAAAGCGTCAGACAGTCCACCAGCAAGCAATGTTGTTTGCCGGCATAGTCGCCAATCACATCCGCCAAGGCGATGGGTTCTTCAACGGTTAACCAATGCGGCGGCCGGCGTTGTTGATGGTGCTGGATGCGGCTGTGCATTTCGTCGTCACCGGCTTCAGCGGTGGCGATGTAGACCACGGGCAGGCCGGAGGCCAAAGCCTGTTGCTCGGCATAGCGGCTTTTACCGGAACGGGCGCCGCCCAAAACCAGCTCAATCATCCGCTAACCGCACCGCCAGTACGTCGCATTTAGCGTGATGCAGCACGCCGTTGGCAGTAGAGCCGAGTAACAAAGCAAAACCATGGCGGCCGTGCGAACCTACGACAATCAAGTCGGCCTGAATCTCTTCGGCTACCCGGACGATTTCCAGTTTGGGGCTACCCATTTCCAGATGTTGCCGTTCGGTAGGGACATTCAGTTTTTCGCCCAGCTCGTGCAGGCGTTTCTTGGTGGCATCCATCAGTTCCTGGGTCAGATCCACATCGAAGGGAATGATGGGGCCATAGGCCGGATCGGTAATCGGCAAATTATCGACCACATGTACCAAGCTCAGTTGGGCAGCGTTTTGCGCGGCGATTTGCCTGGCTTTTTCCGCAACTTGACCGCCATGTTCAAAAAAATCGGCCGCCAATAAAACATGTTTATAAATCGACATAATTCCTCCTAATCGCTAACGGCGATCTCGGTAAACAACAAAGTCATGACCTGTGTGGAAATCAGTATATATAAAAAAGCCAACGCCAAGCCGAACATCAACGGCCTATCCAGGGCATGCCGAAAAATATTGCCGTTAACCAGCCAATGCCAGCCCATCAGAGCTATCATCGCGATATAGGCCACCTGACTGATCTGGGTATACAGACTGGCGACCGCCGGAATGGCGCACAGACTAATCACCACATCGGAACCCAGTAATGCCGTCAGAGTTTGCGGAAAACGGGCGGTTTTCCCGGAAAAATAGAGTAGCGGATAGCAAAAACCTATCATCAACACCGTCTCGGTTGCAATTTGCAGCAGGGCATGCGACCAATCGCTATCCAGCAGCAAAATCAATAGATTAACCAGCAAATAGGGTATGAACATCAGCCGCATTAACCAAGGCGACGCCGGCACATCCTGCGGGCCTTTGCGCATAATGCAAATCTCAAAAAACAACACCATCAGTTGGTACATGATCACTCCGCTTGTTGTAGGTTTTCCTCCGCTGCCAGCCAATCCATTTCTGCCTGTTCCAGCGCGCTATCGATTTGGCCTTTCCGGCTCAGTAACTGCTTTAATTGTTCCTTATATTCCTCGGCATAAATGGCCGGATCGGCCAATTGTTCTTCCAGATCGCGCTGTTGCTGATGAAACTTTTCCACCGCCGCTTCGGCTTTTTTCACGGCGTCCAACAATGGTTTTAAACGCTGCCGACGCTCCGCATCGAGTTTACGCTGATCCTTGCGCGACACCCCGCCGCCATTCTCGTTGGCGACCGGTTCGTCGCCCGCTTTCTTTTGTTCGGCCAACCATTGCTTGTAATCGTCCAAATCCCCGTCGAACGGCTGGATTTTGCCGCCAGCCACCAATAACAGTTGGTCGGTCACGGAACGCAGTAAATGCCTGTCATGCGAAACTACCACCAGAGCACCCTGGTATTCCTGCAAAGCCACGCTCAGCGCGTGGCGCATTTCCAAATCCAGATGGTTGGTCGGTTCGTCCAACAGCAGCAAATTCGGATTTTGATAAACTAACATCGCCAGCACCAAGCGGGCTTTTTCGCCGCCGGAAAACGGTCCGACCGGATCGTTGACCTTGTCGCCGCGAAAATCGAAGCCCCCCAAAAAATTGCGCAAATCTTTCTCAGTCGCTTGTTTATCCAGCTTTTGCAGATGCCAGAGCGGGCTTTCTTCCAGGCTTAGCAATTCCAATTGATGCTGAGCGAAATAGCCGATATGCAAATCCTGAGCGGTTTGTAGCTTACCAGTCAATGCCGGCATTTGCCCGGAAAGTACTTTGATCAGGCTGGACTTGCCGGCGCCGTTGGGCCCGAGCAGGCCGATACGGTCGCCTGGCGCAATCGACAGGCTGGCGTTTTTAATCACCACTTTATCGCCGTAGCCGATGTCGGCTTCTTCGATTTTCAGCAGTGGATTGGGCATTTTCTTCGGCGGTGGAAAACTAAAACCAAACGGTGAATCGACATGAGCCTGAGCGATCAACTCCATGCGTTCCAAAGCCTTGATACGGCTTTGCGCCTGTCTGGCTTTGGTGGCTTGCGCTTTAAACCGGTCGACAAAACTTTGGATATGGGCAATTTCGCGCTGCTGCTTTTCGTAGGCGGTTTGTTGTTGAGCCAGTTTTTCGGCGCGCATGCGTTCGAAGTCGGAATAATTGCCCGTGTATATTTCGGCTCTGTTTTGCTCGATATGCACGATGTGGTCGGTGATGGTGTCCAGAAAATCCCGATCATGGGAAATCAACAGCAGCGTGCCGGGGTACTTGCCGAGCCAATCCTGTAGATAAATCACTGCGTCCAAGTCCAAGTGGTTGGTGGGTTCGTCCAAAAGTAAAACATCGGAACGACACATCAGCGCTTGCGCCAAATTTAAACGCATACGCCAACCACCGGAGAATGAGCTGACCGGCCGGCTTTCTTGCTCGGTGCTAAAACCCAGACCGTTTAACAAACGCGAGGCCCGAGCTTGCGCCGTGTATCCACCGACATGATCCAAAGCAGCATGCAGCTCCGCTAATTTGATGCCGTCATGCGCTTGTTCGGCCGTATGTAATTTTGCCTGCAACGCACGTAACTCTCTGTCGCCGTCCAGCACATAATCGATGGCTGAACATCCCAAGGCCGGGGTTTCCTGGGCGACATGCGCGATTTCCAGATTCGGCGGCATGGAAAAATCACCTTCGTCGGCATGTAATTCACCGCGCAATAATGCAAAAAGGCTGGATTTTCCGGCACCATTGGCTCCGGTCAGACCAATTTTTTGGCCTTTATGTATCGTGAAAGAGGCCTCGCTAAACAGCAAACGGTTGCCGCGACGGATGGCGATGTTTTTGAAATTGAGCATGATGGTCAAAAGTTGGCTGGGTGCGACGCCGCACAATAGGGGAATTTTAGCGCGGCAGGGGGTTGCGCGTCTTTTGCAGTTTACTTGACGACGCATAGCCGGCTATTTGCGGGCTTGGTGTTGAGCCGGGCAATAGAAGCTTTTGGGAGAGGAGGAATAAGCCGCTAGGGGATGTAAGCGGGAGCGGCAATGTTTTTAAGGCTATCCCGATTTCGGATGAATTATCGTCAACCGGGACAACTCCGGAATACGTCGGGGACGGCCAAGAACCAGCCGCCCCCGAGCATTAAATTACCAGGACAAACTGCGTGAAATAGCGCCACTACCATCGTACAAGTAGCCATTTTTAACTACCTTGGTGACGGTGAACGCGCAAGTACCCTTGCTGTTGCTAGGTAACAGGGCACTGCTCAAACTGGTCGAGCCCTTTGTACCGGTAATGGAATAGCTTGCCCCGGTCACATTAGTTTTGCTGGTGCCCGAGGTGACTGAGCCACTCCAAGTACCATAAACGCCGGCACCGGTAATGGTCGATGTTCCGGATTTAACGGTAATGTTGGCGACGCATTGCGATTTACCTCCGCTTAACAATTTTCGAGTCATCACGGTACTGGCAACTTTCATATTCATCGCTACGACACTTTGCGCCGCTTGAATACTTTGTGTAGTACTGGTTTTCAAACCGCTGCTATCGGTAACGGTTAGTGTTGCGGTATAGGCGCCAGGGGTATTGTAGATGTGGCTGACCGATGTGCCAGTAGTTGCCGCAGAACCATCGCCGAAATTCCAGGCGTATGAAGAGATCGAGCCGTTTTTAGTGCTTGAGCCGGCACCATTCAACGTAACATTAAGCGGAGCGTCGCCGACAGTTGGCAGGGCCGTGATCACCGCTGAGGGTGGCACCAAAGCTACAACCGGGTAATTGCCGGTAATTTGGTATTGACCAAGGCTGCCGTAGTCAGAGTAGCCCGTAGTTAAATCGCCTTTGCCTACCCCTTCGATTTTCAGGAAATATTTTCCGGCGTTGAGCGAGACGTTTAAGGATGCCGCCAAGCTGTCCACCGGATTGGCTTGGGCCACCGTTTTGCCTTGCGCGTCAATTAACGTTAACAACACATCCAAATTGGGCGCTATTGCATCGGGTGTAACATTGAACTGCGCGCTGCCCCCGCCGGTTGAAAATACGAAAACGTCGACGTCCGTTGTGCGCTCGATGATGCCACTTTGTGAAACCGCACTGGCGTCGCCGGCTAATGGTGCCGCACTGGCAGTTGTATCCGGGAAGTCATCGGGCCGCACAGACGCACCCGCAGCGTTTATTACTGCAAGATCATCCTGTAGATTGTTGGCGCCCGGATACTCGCCTTTACTCCATTGTGCGACAGGTTTGTAGTAGCCCACTCCCATGATCGGCGCCCAGCCGGTAGCACCGCTACCATGGCCGGCATAGTAGCCGGTGCTGGCATTGCCATCATGATTGAGGTTTAAGTTATGCCCTACTTCGTGTGAAATAGCTTCTGCAACATATTTGGGATAACCGTTGCCCAGTTTGTCGAAGAATACCCAGGCGGGCCGATAGCGTTCCGGGTAGGCGGCTGAATAATATGAAAACACATTAACGTAAGCCACGCCGCCGCATGTCTGGTTGCAAAGTTCCGGCATAGACCGGGTAACCACGGCTCGAGTGCCGTACTGAATGTCACTGGTGCTACTGCGCCTCAAGGCATCCAAAGTGGGCTCCTGGGTCGTCACGTCAACATCGAATGGGGCGTAGTCTTCCGCTACCCGTTGCCATATTTCCCGAATGTTATTTAATTCCGTAGTGCTGAAAGCGCCCGGGTTGCCATCTATATCATAGGCTTGAGCGGTAAGCGTAGTCATACTCCAGGCCGTGTTGGTCGCGACGTGACCATTGAAATCCAAATAAATAACGCGATTGGAACCAGGCTTGCTGTGCAGGGCGAATGGGTCGGCAGTTGCCGTACTGGCTACGCCGCTACCTGCGCTGGTGACCGTGGCGGTTTCTTGCTCGCCTTGTCCTTGAGTGATTTTGGTATGCTCGTCGATATAAAGCAGGCGGCCGCTTTCATCGATCCAGGCCGACGCATCGGTGCGCAATATATCTTCCAGGCGTTCGCTGGACATGTCGTAGGCTTTCGCCACATCCCCCAGCTTGTCGCCCAATGCGTCGATAGCTGCCTGACCGTTCTTTTTGCCTGTTAGCGTAATTTGCGGAAATGCCATTTCAGTTTCCGCTTCGGCCAAGTCGGTAATCTTGGCTGATGAACTTTGCGATTTTGCCCTGACCACGTCGAAGGGGTTTTCCATGCCCGACCCGTTTAAACCCGAGACAAATGCTTGAACCCGGCCATCGGCAAGCAGGGTCAGCCCGTAGTTATAACCGATCAAAGCGCTTTCGGCTTCTTGTTGCGAAGAAAAGTACAGTGGCTCTGCAGATATGCCGGCGGCTGAAGCGGGTAATTCGGTACTCAAATCATTTTCGATGGTCGCTTTCTGCTCAATCGGCGGCGTGGCGCAACCCACTAAGGTAGTGATGACGGCGGATGCGATGAATGTCTGTTTGTTCATGGTGGACTCCCGTGTATGGAAAGATCACTGTACCCATTCTCAAAATCGGCAGGCACAGGCGAGTAATACTGACGACAAAGTAAAGAACAATGTGCCCAAAAATTCTGAGATCAGAGTGGCTATTTTAAAAAGAACGGAAAAAACTGAACGGCGCCGACCTTTCCCAAGGTAACTCATAATAATACCTAAGCGCCGCTCCCCTGAAAGCGCGGGCCCTTTGCAATCACCTTACTAGATCCGCGCATACACAACGATGACAAATGTTTTCAGACCTCCCTAAAGCTATGTTTTGGTAAATGAAAATACCCGTCACTGCCACCGTACCTCGCAGCATAACACCGGCTTGATAGGATTGCCTTACAACGCGAATCCGCCGCTAATTTAGTAAGCGGTGGCAACATCGCTACCTGCCAAAAACCCCCGCCACCAATGTATCAGGCCAAACTTCCCGCTTTGGTTTTTACCTAGATACCACCTATCGTCTGGCCCCCAAAATCGCATAGCAAACCGGTGTCAAAATCAAGCTGGCTGCCATCCCGATCAACAGGCCGGCCGACAGCGACAAAGTCATCGGAATCAGGAACTGCGCTTGCTGGCTGGTTTCCAGTAAGGTCGGCAAAAAACCGGCAAAGTTGGTTAGAAAGGCCAGCAAGATCGGCCGAAAACGGGCGATACAGGCGGCGCTGATCAGCTGTTCCACCGGGGTATCCTCGTCGCCGTGCTGACGAATATAATCCAGCAGCACCAGGCTATCGTTTACCACCACGCCGCTAGCCGCAATCATGCCCACTAACGATTCCATCGACAAGGGCAGTCCGGCCGTCCAATGCGCCAGCACAGCGCCGCTCCAGGCCACCGGCGCGGCCAACAGAAAGATCAGCGGTTTGCTGTAAGATTTAAACGGCACCGCGATCAAAGCATAGATCACCAACAGCGCGATCAAGGTATTTTTACCGAAGGCCGCCAGCATCGCTTCCTGTTCCTGGCGCTGTTGGCCGATTTGCACATTCAATCCGGGAAACGCCTGCTCCAGATCCGGCAAAGCACTGTTCTCCAGCTCGGCGTAAATGCCGTTGACATCGGCCTTGGTCGGATCGACGCGGGCCTGCACCTTCAACACCCGATGCCGGTCTTCGCGATTCAGCCGGGAATAGCCTTGCACCAGCTTGATCTCGGCCAGATCGTTCAGCGGTACGCTGCTGCCGTTCGGCAGGCGCACCGGTTGCGCCTTCAACGCATCCAGCGATTGCCGTTGTTCCAGAGGATAGCGCACCATCACTTTCACTTCGCGGCGGCCGCGCAGGAAGCGGTGTACCTCCTCGCCGTAATAACCCTGGCGGACTTGTTCGGCCAGTTGTTCCAGGCGCAAGCCCAGGCGCTCGGCTTCCGGCTTCAGCGCTAGCCGTACTTCCGGTTTGCCCGGTTCGGAAGAGTCGATCACATCGTAAACCCCGGGAAACGTCGCCAATGCCGTTTTGAGTTGCTCGGCGGCGGGTTGCAGCAGGCTTGGGTCGCCGGCGCCCAGTAGCAACTCTATGTCGTAAGGCACATCGCCTTCTTTATAAATAAAATCCACCTTGCCCCGGCCAATATCGCCGATCCGTTGCCGCCAGTCGCGGATGAAGTCTTCAACTTTCAAACGCCGGCGGCCTTCTGCCGAGAATTCCAACCAAATACCGGCGCCATGCTCCCAAATAATCGTTTCCACACCGACGATCACACTGTGGTCGTTGGCATGAGCGGCTTGCATGTTTTGCCGGCTTGCTGGATCCACGCCGTCCAGTTCGTCGCGTAAAGCAAACAGGGCTTTTTCCACTTGGGTCGCCAGTGCTTGAGCCTCGCTGTAGGGCGCACTCTGCGGCAATTGCATCGATACCCAAAAACTGTCCTTGGTGACATCCGGATTAATCGACTGCCGCACCCGGTCGCTCAGCACCAAGGCCGTGCAAATTGCCAGCAGGGCGATGAACAAGGCCACGGTCAAATAGCGCCAAGCCAGTGCCGTTTCCAACAGCGGCTGGTAAACACGCACGACGAAACGATCCAAGCTCTGATTCATTCGCTCGCGCAAGCGTTGTAAACGGCCGGGTTTGGCCTGGGTATCGATGTCGCCGACCAGATGCGACGGCAAAATCAGCAAGGCTTCGATTAGCGAGAACACCAGCGTCAAGATCATCACCAGGCAAATCGGCCGCATCAGTTGCCCTGCCCAACCCGGTAAAAATAGGCCGGGCAAAAACGCTACCAGTACGATTAATACCGACAGGCTCACCGGCAGCGCTACCTCCTGTACCCCCTTTATCGTCGCTTGCAGCGGCGAATACCGGCCTTCTATCTGCCGGCTATGCACACTTTCGCCGATGATGATGGCGTCGTCCACCAAGATGCCCATCGCCAGCAAGAAACCGAATAAGGACAGCATATTCAAGGAAATATCCAGGGCCGGCATCAGCCAAAACGCACCCAGCACCGAAGTAAAAATGCCGACGCCGGCCCATAGCGCCACCCGCAGCCTTAAGAACAAGGTCAGCACCAAACAGACCAGCACGAAGCCGCTCAAGCCATCTTCCAATAGCGTGCCGATGCGCTCGTCGTAAGCTTGTGAATCGTCCCACCAGGTAATCAGACGCAAGCCGTCCGGCAATTGCCCGCGCATCTCTTCGACATACGCTTTGACGCGCCGCGCCACCGCCACGCTGTCCTGTTCGGCGTGAATCTCCCAACCCTGCGCAGTTTCGCCATTGTGATGCCAGGCCCATAAGCGTTCTTCCAGGCCGTCCTTGATGGTGGCGATTTGCTCAAGCCGCACCCGGTTGCCGTCCGGCAAAGTCTTGACGATCAACGCGCCGACGGCGTCGGCATCGCGGGCCCGGCCGCTGACGCGCAGTTGCAGTTCGCCGTCAGGATTCTTGATCAGGCCACCCGGCAGATCCACCGAGGCCTTACGCAAGGCTTGCGCTACGTCGTCCAGCGTCAGCTGATATTTGCGTAATTGGTGCGGCAACACTTCGATGTCGATTTCATAGGCCAGCTCACCGTAGTTACGCGCGCGGCTGACGCCCGGAATCGCCGCCAGTTGTTCCTGAATCCGGTCGCCGTAGCGTTGCAGGGTGGCGGCATCGGTAGCGCCGTGCAAGGCCAGCCAGATCACACCGTCGTCGTCGTCCCGGCCAGCCGGCAACACCTGGATTTTTTCCAGCTGTTTCGGCAGGCGCGGAATGGCTTCCACCCGGCTTTGCAGGGTTGCCATCATCTGATTTCGGTCATGGTCCGGCAGAATTTCAACTTCGATCTTGCAGTTATCGCCCCTAATCTCGCCGTGCAGATGTTTAACGCCCGGCACATCATGGATCGCTTCCTCAATCGGTACGCATACCGATTCCTCGACTTCCGAAGGACCGGCGCCTGGGAATACCGCGTCGATCACGATGATATTGGGGCTGAAGCGCGGAAATACTTCTTTATCGATACCGAGCACACCCAGCACGCCGCCGGTCAGAATCAGTAGCATCAACAGATTGGCGGCGACCGGATTGCCGGCGAACCAAGCCAATAAACCGAAACGCTGGTTGGTGGGCATCATGGGGCAGCGTCAGGCAGCGCTTCGACTGCGGTGACTTTCATGCCGGCCACCGCCACCGGCAGTTCCGACACCACCACCCGCTCGCCAGGGTTCAAGCCGGCGCTGACGACGACACGCTCGGCGTCGTGGCGCAGCACTTGCAGCTGGCGGATTTCCAAGCGTTGCTCGGCGTCGACCAATTTGGCTTGTTGCAAACCGTTCAAAGCCGTGCGCGGCAAGCTAAACAAACCTTCCCGGAGCACGCCTTCGATCTCGGCTTGCACGAATAACCCGCTCAGCAAGGGCGGCCTATCCGCGCCTTCCCGGAACGGCTCGGCGACTTGCGCGACCAGATAAAGCTGGCCGCTGTTGTCGTCCAGCGCCGCTTCGCTGCGGACGATGCGGCCTTGCCAGCTATGCGGTTTGCCGGCCAGTTCCGCGCGCAAGGTCACCGCCGGCCAGTGGCCGGTCTTACCATGTTGCCCCAAGGGCAGTTCCAAAAAGGCCAGTTGCTCGGTGCTGATCGGCAGACGTACTTCGGCGACATCGCTGGCATAAATCCGTGCTATCACTGCGCCTGATGGCAGATATTGACCCAAACCTGCTTGCTTGCTGAGCACCCGGCCGGCAAACGGTGCCCGCAATTCGCAGCGGCTGCGATTGAGTTTGGCCTTGGCCAGATCGGCTTCGGCGGCCTTGAGCTTGGCTTGCGCCTCGGCCAATTGCGGCTTACGCAGCGCCAACGCTGTCGGCTCGCCTTCGCCCAACGCTTGCCATTCGCTGTGTGCCTGCTCGACTTGCGCCTGTTCGTTGATCAAGACCCGCTGGGCCTCGGCCAGCTGGGCTTCGGCGGCAACGATGGCGTAATCGTAATCGCGCGGGTCTATGGTCAGCAGCAATTCGTTGGCGGCAAAGAAACCACCGGCAGCCATCGCCGAATGTACCTGCGCTACTTTACCGCCCACTTCGGTGACCAAGTCAATAGTCTCGCGCGGCGCGACCACGCCTTGGGACATGACGTTCAGCCGCAAGCTTTGCGGCTCGACACGAACCACATTGACCTTGGGAATCGTCGGCTCGGCATTTTGCTGAACGGTTTGCGGCTTGCCGGCGATAATCGCCCAGGCCGCGCCGGCCGCCGCCAGCAATACCAGAATCGGTAACAGGATTTTTAAATTGAGTGCTTGCGGATTCAAACGCCACCGCCTAATGCCAGATAGAGGTTGATACGATTGTTTAATAATTGCCGCTGTACGGCCAGGTGAGCGCTTTGCGCATTGAGGGTGCTGCGGTAGCTGTCGAGTAAAGTCAGGATTTCGATCAAACCCTGCCGGTAGGAATACACCGCCAGCTTACGGCTGGCCTCGGTTTGCTCGACGGCTTCGCGCAAGGCCTGTTCCTGGGTGCGCAGCCAGGCTTCGGCGGCCAGCGCTTGCTCGACTTCGCGAAAGGCGTTTAAGGCCACACTTTGGTATTGGTTAAACGCTTCCTGGACTTTAGCTTCATTAAAGCGAATTTCGCCTTGCAGCCGGCCGCCGGTCAATAGCGGCTGGGCCAGGCCGGCGGCTAAATTCCAGGCCGCCGCGCGCGGGTCGATGATCTCGGTCAAGGCCGCGCTGCTGGAGCCGCCGGCGCCGGTTAGCGTCACCCGCGGCAGCAAGGCTTTTTCGGCGCTTTCCAGGCGCGAGTCGGCGGCCCGCAAGCGTTTGAATGCGGCGATGACGTCCGGGCGGCGTTCCAATAGCTCGGCCGGCAAACCGGCGCTCAAGGTTTCCGGCGGCTGCGGTAATTGGAATGTCGCGTCGAATTCTTGTTTAGCTGGATCATTACCCGGATACCGGCCCAGCAAGGTTTGCAGGCGCTTACCGATTAATTGCGCATCATTTCTAGCCTGCGCCAGTTGCGCTTGGGCATTTGCCAGATCGGTCAGCACCAAGCGCAAATCCAGGCCGCGGGTCAAACCTCTGTTGAAACGGCCGCGTACCAGATCGACAATGGTGCCGCGGTCCTTGACCGACTGTGCCGCCACCGTCGCTTGCCATTGCGCTTCAGTGAATTCGAAATAGGCTTGGGCAATCCGTGCGGCCAGCGATAATTGCGCGGCGCGATAATCGTCGCCAGTCGCTTCGGCTTCGGTTTCCGCCGCTTGTTGTCCGGCCTTGATTCGGCCCCAGACATCCAGCTCCCAGCTCAGATTGAACAGCGCCGTAAACGCGCCGGATTCGCTGCTTTCGCCACCCATATTGGACTTTGCGCGTTGATAGCCGGGTGTTAACGACAATTGCGGCCAGCGGCCGGAACCGGCGATAACGGCTTGTTCGCGTGCCGCATCGACCCGGGCCGCGGCACTTTTTAAATCAAAGTTATCGGCCAGGCCGTTGTTTACCAACCTGGTCAAATGCTCATCATTAAAGGCCGCCAACCAGCTCGTTGCGGCTGCTTCGGCAAAATGGCCGTTGCTGCTCCAGTGTGGTGGTGCCTGAAAAGCCAAAGCATTTGGGTCCCGAGGCGCGGGTGCATCACAGCCAACGGTCCATAGCGCCGATAGAGCTGACAAAATCCATAACATCGGGCGGCAAGGTTTGGCGGGCATTAGGGCGGGAATGGCAGAAAAAATCCGATGAATAGAGGCGCGGTTATTGAGTAAGACGTTCAAACAGGCCAAATCCCCACCGCAAGCGAAAAATAATAGAGGCAATCCACTCGCCGCGATAGCTTGGGACTGACTAATTGTTCAGCAAGCCCGCTGGGTCGAAATTATTCCGCCTCTTGGTGCTTAAGCTGCGTTAACCCACTCAAAGAAATCGGCCATGTCCGCCGGGCTTTGTTTTTACTGCGTTACAATCCATACTTTGCGCATCGCGCACGTTTCCCGTCAAATCTTTTAACTACCCAGCCACACGATGAATATTTCGTTTGAAATCGTCCCGCGCAGCCTAGAGGCTTTCGACGAGCAATACGCCTTTGTGCAAACTTTGGACAAAGGCATCAACATCATTAATGTCCCGGACATCCAACGCTTCGATACCCGCAGCTGGGAATTGGCAACCCGCGTTGATCGAAGCAAATACCGCTTTATTCCGCATTTTCGGGCGATAGACTTCAAAATCGACAGCGGCGAACTCTACCGCATCATCGAAGAATACGCGCTAGACAGCGTGTTGTTGGTGTCCGGTGATCCGCCGGAAGGTTTGAAGCGGTCGTTTTACAATACCGATGTGGTGGATTTGATTCGAGCTGTGCGCCAGCGTTTCCCAAATCTGAACATATACGCCGGCTTCGACCCGCATCGCAGCGGTGTGCAGGATGAATGCAATTACATCCAACGCAAGGTCGATGCCGGCGCCGGCGGGTTCTTCTCGCAGCCGTTCTACGACAGCCGCATGATCGACATCTACGCCGAGCACATGCAAGACCTGGAAACCTATATCGGCATTAGTCCCATCACCAGCAAGGCCTCCATGAACTATTGGGAAGTGAAAAATAAGGTGAAGTTTCCGAAGCGTTTTCGGCCGGATTACGACTGGAACGTTGAGTTTGCCAATGGCGTGATTGCCTCGGCGGCGGCGAATGGTTTGAATGTCTATTTCATGCCGATCCGGATTGATTTGGCGCGGTATTTTGGGGCGATTAAATTGGGCGGGTAATGTTGACACCAGCAATAGTTCCCTCTCCCACTGGGAGAGGGTTAGGGTGAGGGGATAAATTAGAAAAAGCTTTATTCTGATCCCCTCATCCCAACCTTCTCCCGGTGGGAGAAGGGGCTGACGCTGGCGTTAGGTATCGCGTGGGAACGCCGCCATGGACGCTCTGTGTCGTCCGGTAAATACTTTGTTTACTATCCCTAAACCCGGTTGAATGCCGCTTCCAGCATCGGCAGCCGGCATCAATCTAAGCCAAGAGTTAACCTAAAAAAACAACTCGCGCATTTTTTGCCCCGGCGATTCGGCACGCATAAACGCTTCGCCAACCAGGAAAGTATAAATACCGTTGTCCTGCATCAATTTCACATCGGCAGGGGTATGGATGCCGCTTTCGGTGACAATCAGTTTGTCGGCCGGGATGGTGTTTTTCAAATCCAGCGTGGTTTGCAAGGACACTTCGAAGGTGCGCAGATTGCGGTTGTTGATGCCTATCATATTGGTGTTGAGCTTTAGGGCCCGTTCCAATTCCTCCGCGTCGTGCACTTCGGTCAATACGTCCATGCCCAAGCCGGTGGCGGTGTCGGCCAATTCCTTCAGCATCGCGTCGTCCAGTGCTGCGACGATCAACAAGATACAATCGGCGCCCAAAGCTCGCGATTCGTGAATTTGATACGGGTCGATCATGAAGTCCTTACGAATCGCCGGCAGCGGGCAGTTTTGCCGCACCATTTGCAGATTGGCTTCCGAACCCTGGAAAAACTCCTTATCGGTCAGCACCGACAAACAAGTCGCGCCACTAAACGCATAATCCACGGCAATTTCCACCGGCTTGAAGTTCTCGCGGATCACGCCCTGGCTGGGCGAAGCCTTCTTGATTTCGGCGATGATTGCCGGCTTTTTCTGATCGGCTTTGCTGCGCAGCGCCGAATAAAAGCCGCGTGGGCCTTGCACGGTGCCGGCGAGTTCTTCCAGCAGCGACAGCGGCGTGTTGCTCTTGCGGCGGGCTACTTCTTCGGCTTTTTTGCTTAGGATGGTTTTTAGGATGTCGGGTGTGTCGGTCATGTTTCTTGTTTAGTTTGTGTCGCTGTCGCGACGGTTATTTTAAAGTCGGGTCTCGGCCCGACAGCCGAGATACTTTCTTTTGTTTGGCCAAAAGAAAGTATCCAAAGAAAAAGCCACCCCAATGCCGCTTTGATCCTGCGCGCCGAAGGGTTTGAACGGGGTTGCCTGAAGGGGCTTCCCAGCCCCTGCATGCAACGCGACGCATCCATGCGTCGCCCCTAACGGGCTGCTCACTCGGTACATCCATGTACCTCGCCCTTCGGGTGCTGCGCATGCAAATCGGCAATCCTGCCGATTTGTCCGTCCAAATCCTCCGGTGCTCGACGCGGCATAGGGGAGAAAACAGACCGGTGATGTCGAATCGTAAAATCGGACGCAGGCTAATCTGACCAACGGATTTCCGCCACTCGTTTCTTATGGCCACTGCTGGCTTGTAAAAGGCCGACGTATTTACTAATCGAGGTATTTATCGCAATAGCGTCGATTTGATGAAGTAAAACTCCACCATCAGTGGATAATAACCAATTTAAAGAGCCACAATTCATCAAAACAGTAAGCCAAAAAACGATTCGAAAAGGTTGTTTCTTGGACTTATGCCGAAGTGTGGTTTGCGCTACCAAAGCCCCAGGCCAACCGCCGATAACAGAAGATAAATGCAAAGTGCTTTCCGGTGTCCGCCAATTACCATGCCTCGCCGCATGCTTATCCAGCGCATAGAGAAAAAATGTTATTACGCTGGCTAATAAATACAGGACAAAAATCAGTATCGGTATTTTTCCTAAATAAGCCCAATATCCCGCAAATACCAAAAACCCAATTGCAGCTAGGAAGTAAAACGAGCTAAGGAAAGATGGAATGGGCAAAGTTAATTTTGCAACTTCGAATTTTACTTGCTGGGCTTGTGGCCTGCCTTCCGCATCAACCCTAATTTCAAATGTTACGACATCTCCAATAACTGGTCTTCTGGATTGATTGTAAAACCCTTTAATATGAATGAAAATCTCTGGGCCGCTCTTGGGTTGAATAAAACCGAAACCCTTTTCATCATTCCATTTTTTGATTACTCCTTCTAAACGCATATTTTTGCTTGCCTATATATCGGTGATTCTGAGTTTAGAGCCAAAGGATTTGCTGAACAAACTGAAGCGCATCGGTCGCGAACGATGCGCCTCCTGACGTCGGCAGCATCCTACATCAGAACTCTTACCCAAGCTTTGAAAATTATCTGCCGCCTTCAGTTTTCAAGGCGCGAGGTTGGTCCCCTATGCCGCGCCGAGCACTGGAGAGTTTGGGCGGATCAGCCCGAAGGGGCGACGCAGGGATGCGGCGCGTTGCATGCAGGGGCTGGGAAGCCCCTTCAGGCAACCCCGCTCAAATTCTCCGGAGCGCAGGATCAAAGCGGCGTTGGGGTGGCCTTTTCTTTGGATACTTTCTTTTGGCCAAACACAAATTCGTCTGGAACGAATTTGAACAGCCGATAGGCTGGCCCGTAGGGCGAAAACCAGGGATGGTTTTCGTAGCGAAAGTATCTCGGTTGTCGGGCCGAGACCCGACACTAAAACAAATCCGTCGCGACAGCGACACAAAACTCAAGAATACCCAATCAACGCCTCAAACTTCCCCAACGCGCTGCCATCCGCCAACACCTGATGCGCGCGGCGAATGCCGGCATCCAGCGAATCGGCCAAATCGGCGGCGTAAATCGCCGCGCCGGCGTTTAATGCCACAATGTCGCGGGCCGGGCCGGCTTGGTTGTTCAATACCGCGCGCATAATTGCCAGGCTATCGGCTGCGCAAGTAATCGACAAGGTTGCCAGGCTGGCGCGCGGCATGCCGAATTGTTCCGGGGTGACGGTATAGCTGTGCACGATGCCGTCGATCAGTTCGGCGACATCGGTGGGTGCGGCGATGCTGATTTCATCCAGGCCGTCGCGCGCATGCACCACCAGCACGTGCTTGCTGCCCAGTTTTTTTAGCACTTCCGCAACCGGTACCAGCCATTGTTTGTCGAACACGCCGATCAATTGATGCGGCGCATTGGCCGGATTGGAAAGAGGGCCGATCAGATTGAACAATGTGCGCACGCCCATTTCCTTGCGCGGACCGACCGTATGCCGCACCGCGCTGTGGTGCTTGGCGGCAAACAAAAAGCCGACGCCGATGTCGTTGACGCATTGCGCCACTTGTTCGGCAGGCATATCCAGATTAATGCCGGCGGCTTCCAGTACATCGGCGCTGCCGCAGTTGCTGGAAACCGAGCGATTGCCATGTTTGGCCACCTTGCCGCCCGCCGCCGCGACCACAAAGGCCGCCGTTGTCGAAATATTGAAAGTGTTGGCACCGTCGCCGCCGGTGCCGCAGGTGTCGATCACGTGCTCGCCATGCACCGGCACTTGCCGGACCAGCTCGCGCAGCACGCTGACCGCCGCGGCGATTTCCTCAATGGTCTCGCCCTTGCAACGCAACGCGATCAAAAAGCCGGCGATTTGTGCGTCGGTCAGCTCGCCTTGCATCATGGTACGCATCACATCGCGCATTTCCTCGGTGCTGAGGTCTTGTTTATCCAGAAGTTTTTGCAGCGTGGCTTGGATTTGCATGGAGTGAATAGCCGGTGTTTTGGTCAAGGTAGGGATGATAACAAACGACGGCTCATATCGAAAACCTTGCGGGCCGTCAATCCCTCGCGAGCGAGGTCGCTTGCTTACACGATCTCGAGAATGGGTAGATAAAAAGGCGATTTTATTGCAAGCCAGCTTATAAATTTCAAGTTTTATTGACGTAGCACATTGATTAAGCCTTTATGTTTTTATGGTAATTGACGGTGGTTAACTTAGCTGTTAAATGACGGTCAAGACTAGCATTTTAAATAAGCGGCTTGTCGCAAAGAGCTAGTCTTGATCAGCATGGCAACGGTTTTTGGCCGTTTGGCCGTGCAATGAAAATTTGTGCTCGTTAATCAATGGAGACATTACCATGAAATACCTTGCCAAGCCGATTCGGCGACCTTACTTTAAGACTAATCTGTTCAGCATTCTGGTGCTATCGCTTTGCCTTGCCCAATCTGCTGAGGCGGCGACGGTTTCTGCGAGTGCGGTCATCGACTGGAGTACCTTTAAAATTACCGCCATTGATATTGGCAATGGCCTGCCAACATTGACCTGGAGTAATCAGTACGACAATAGCCAAGTGAATAATGGCTACTACAATAACGCCTATGATAGCGCGGCAAATTGGAGCTCAGGGACTTCGACTACCGAGTCACTGTCCACATCGACCTATAGCAGATCTGCTTCCAGCGCTACATCGATTAATCAAATCAACGCCAATGCCGCTCTAAACGGTTCTTTTCCGTATCAAAGTTTATCGGCCAGCAGCAGTAGCCAGCGATCCGGTAGTTTTACCGTACAAGGCAGCGGACTGTTAATTTTCGAAGCGAATTACAGTTTGATGGGGGACCTGGGTGCCTCAAGTAATGCGTCGGCAAGCTCCAACGCAAGCTTCAATTTGAGTTACTACAATGGCGGAAACTCCGGGTCAGTCAACCAAAATGTCAATCGCTATCTATCGACCGGCTCCGGGGCCGTGACGGAAAACGATATATTGTCTGTTGCTTTGGTCTTTAAAGACGGTTGGAGCGGAAGTTTTTCCGCGAATACCAGTGCATCGGTTTACGGGTACGACTACGGAACCGGAGGCGGCGGCAGCGTGCCTCTACCGGGGGCTTTCTGGCTATTTGGCAGTGTATTGGCCGGAGCCGCCTCGTTGCGGTCGGCTAATACAATGCGCAGAATGCGGCCATTTGCAGAAGTCGCACGCTAAACAAGATGTTGAAGGGGTGGCGCCGGCTACCCCTTTTTTGCGTCCGGCTATGGAGTGGGGAGTTCTTTAAAACTTTTGATGCCGGTTTAGCCAGTCACACACGCCCAGTCCGGCACTGCGGCCGGTAGCAAAGCAAGCCGAGAGCAAGTACCCCCCGGTCGGCGCCTCCCAATCCTGCATCTCGCCGGCGACAAAAACGCCGGGTAGCGCGGTAAGCATCAGATTTTGATCAAGGCTGTTAAAACTCACGCCGCCGGCGCTGCTGATCGCTTCGGCGATGGGCCGGGTGGCATTGACAGTGATGGGCAAGGCTTTGATCGTCTTCGCTAGAATGGCTGCATCGGCAAATTGCGCCTGACTGAGCACTTCGCGCAGCAAGGCTGCTTTGACGCCGGAAATGCCAACCCGGCTCTGCAAATGGCTGGATAAGGACCGGGAACCCCTGGGGCGGCTGATTTCGGCCAGCACCCGTTCCGCATCGCGTCCTGGCAGCAGGTCAACGGTGAAGGTAGCGCTGCCGTGAACATGCAGATATTCGCGCAGCCGCCGCGAAAATGCGTAAATCAGGCTGCCTTCCACGCCGTGCGTGCTAATCACCATTTCGCCCAGCCTGCGTTCGGCGTAGCCCTGCGTGTCGGTAAATGTCAGCGCTACCGATTTGAGCGGCGCGCCGGCAAACTTCTCGCGCAGATGCTCGCTCCACGCTACTTCAAAGCCGCAATTTGCGCTTTGCAAGGGTGCAATTTCCACTCCGCGCGCCTGTAACCAAGTCACCCACGCGCCATCCGACCCTAGTTGCGGCCAGCTGGCACCGCCCAAGGCCAACACGGTTGCTTGCGGCTTGACCGAAATTTCGCCATCCGGATTGCTCAGGCGCAGCGCGCCATCGTCATCCCAGCCCAGCCAGCGGTGGCGCATATGAAAATGCACACCGTTCGAACGCAAGCGGTGCAGCCAGGCGCGCAGCAAGGGCGCGGCCTTCATCTCCGTTGGAAACACGCGGCCGGACGTGCCGACAAAAGTTTCTATGCCCAAGCCTCGCATCCAGGCTCTCAGGGCCTCCGGAGAAAAGGCGTTCAGCATCGGTTCCAGTGCGGCACGCTGTGTGCCGTAACGAGACAAAAACGACTCGAACGGTTCCGAATGGGTAATGTTTAATCCACCCTTGCCGGCCATCAAAAACTTACGCCCGGCGGAGGGCATCGCGTCAAACACAGCGACGCTCAAGCCGGCCTGGCTTAGCACTTCGGCGGCCATCAAGCCGGCAGGGCCGGCGCCGATGATGGCAATAGAGTGGTTAAAGGAAGTCAATGCGTGGCTAGGCTAAAGTTTCATGTTCTAACCAACCTTTCCTTGCCAATATATGCCCAGGAGCGCTCCGACACCGACTAAGCTCACGCAATATCCCGATGTAAAAGGTTCGATGGCATATGAAAGAAAAAATGCCAAGCTGATCGAGATTAGAACGCACAATACAAATCGCCAATGTATTGCCGCCCAAATCAAGGAAAAAAGCTCATCCATGTTTTACGAAGTAGTGCCTTAGTAACAGGTGGTTTTTGAATTGACGGTCATTACGAATTGCAAATCGAGATGTCATGCAGTTTATTTAGGACTGACTACTGGCTTGCAATGGAAATCTCTCCGGATGTTTGATCATCTCCACAGTCAAGTCTATATCCATGTCAGGCCAGTAAAAATGATTAGGTGAAGGCTCTTCAACACGGAGAATGGCATTGATGGGCTGATTTTTAAACCACGGAAAGTCATCATAAGACATGAATAACTCTTCGGTCCGAGTCAGCAACCATACGCCGTGACTGGATATGTGTGTCACTTCAGCCGGGGAAATGTTGTTGCCAAGCGCTAATGAGTTCATCGTAATGTTTCTCCACTAAAGATTCGATTTCTTTTATCTGCTTTCTGGAATATCGATAATTTTTAGCCAAAATTTGGCCTCGCCGTCTTCGGAAACGATGTGAACGTGCATTCTGGGCTCTTCCCGAGAGAAGAAAAAGAAGCGGTAACCCGCTTCTTTGAAAACCGTTGGACTCATCTCACCAAAAAATTCCGCAACATGTCATGCCCATGCTCAGTCAGAATTGACTCGGGATGGAATTGCACGCCTTCAATATCCAGCGTTTTATGGCGTACGCCCATGATTTCGTCGATGTTGCCGGCCTCGTCCTGAGTCCAGGCCGTCACTTCTAGGCAATCCGGCATGGTCGCTTGTTCGATCACCAGCGAATGGTAGCGGGTGGCGGTGAACGGGTTGCTCAGGCCTTTGAACACGCCCAAATCTTTGTGATACACCGGCGATACTTTGCCGTGCATGATCTGCTTGGCGTGGATGATGTTGCCGCCGAAGGCGTAGCCTATGCTCTGGTGGCCCAGGCAAACGCCCAGAATCGGATACTTGCCGGCGTAACGGTGGATGGTCTCCACCGAGATGCCAGCTTCCTTGGGTGTGCACGGCCCAGGGGAAATGACGATCTTGTCGGGACGCAGGCCCTCAATGTCTTCCACCGTCACTTCGTCGTTGCGCACCACCACCACGTCGGCGCCGAGTTCGCCGAAATACTGCACCAGGTTGTAGGTGAAGGAATCGTAGTTGTCGACCATCACCAATCTGACGCCGCTCATGTTTGTGCTCCTTTAGATTGAGCCGCGCTGCTCAGGAGGCCGGCTTCGGCCATGCTGACGGCGCGGAACACCGCGCGGCCTTTGTTCATTGTTTCATCCCATTCGTTGCGCGGCACGGAATCGTAAACGATGCCGGCGCCGGCTTGAATGTGTAAGGTTTGGTCTTTGATGACGGCGGTGCGGATCGCGATCGCGGTATCCAGGTTGCCGGACCAGGAGATATAACCGACTGCGCCGGAATAAATACCGCGCTTGACCGGCTCCAGCTCGTCGATGATTTCCATGGCCCGGATCTTCGGTGCGCCGCTGACGGTGCCGGCCGGGAAGGTGGCCGCCAACACGTCGAAGGCATTTTTACCTTCCTGCAATTCGCCTGTGACGTTGGAAACGATGTGCATCACGTGCGAGTAGCGCTCGACGATCATCTTGTCGGTGAGTTTGACGCTGCCGATTTTGGCGACTCGTCCGGTGTCGTTGCGGCCCAGGTCGATTAGCATCAAATGCTCGGCGATTTCTTTTGGGTCGGCCAGTAGTTCCTTTTCCAGCTCCAGATCCTGCTCGTGGGTTTCGCCGCGTTTGCGGGTGCCGGCGATTGGTCGCACCGTCACTTCGTTGTCTTCCAGCCGCACCAGAATTTCCGGCGACGAGCCCACTACATATAGATCGTCCAGGTTCATGAAAAACATATACGGCGACGGATTCAAGCACCGCAAAGCCCGATACAAATCCAGCGGAGCGGCTTCAAACGGAATCGACATGCGCTGCGACAACACCACCTGCATGCAATCGCCGTCGGTGATGTATTGTTTGGCTTTTAACACCGCGTCTTCGTAGCCTTGTTGGGTAAAACCGGAGACAAAATCGTGTTCGTGCACGTGCTTAACGGCAGGATGTGCTTGCGGATTGGCTTGCAGTTCACGCAGCTTCACCACCAGTTCGTCGAGTCTGGCCTTGGCGTTTTCGTAAGCTTGGGCTTGTGCCGGATCGGCATGGGTCAGCAATAGCATTTTGCCGGACAGGTTGTCGAATATCAGCAAATCTTGCGACACCATCAACAAAATGTCCGGCGCGCCGATAGGGTCCGGCTTGCCGCTGGGCTTTAAACGCGGCTCGATATAGCCGATGGTTTCATAACCGAAATAACCGACCAGACCGCCGTTGAAGCGCGGTAAACCCGGCACATCCGGCACCTTGTAGTTTTGCCGAAATTCTTCTATCCATTCCAGCGGTTGAGCGTGCTCGAAAGTCTGGTTGTCGTGGCCGTCTTTTTCGACCGTGATGCGGTGGCCGCTGATTTTGATACGGGTTTTGCAAGGCAAGCCGATGATCGAATACCGTCCCCACTGCTCGCCGCCGTGTACGGACTCAAACAAATAGGAATAAGGGCCGTCGGCCAGCTTTAAGTAAGCGCTGAGCGGCGTGTCCAGATCGGCCAGCACTTCGCGGCAGATCGGGATGCGGTTGTAGCCTTGTTGGGCGTATGCGGTAAATTCGGCGGGTGTCATTATTATTCTCTTGAAGCAACCGGTTGTGCGACTCGCGATTGTAACGCACAACGCGCCCAGCAGCGACCCGCGCGGCTGAAAACTGAGCCTACTGCGAAATTGTAAACTGCTTGGACGTCCAAAATTAAACTGGCCGCACGTTGACAGCCTTATATTTTGCACCTCTATCTATCGGGCTGATAAAAATGGAGTTGTTACAGCGTGACATTGAGGTGTTGGAGCAGGAAAGGCATCAGCGTTTGGGACAAGACGCGGCAGCAGCTGATCAAGGGCCTTCGGCAGCTGATAGCCCTGTCGGCAAGGTTAAAACATTGGCGGTGAATAAAGAGTTTGGCGAATCCATGCGCATTTCGGGTATTGCACTTCGGTTTTGAATCTGCAGTTTGTGTCGAGCCATGCAAGGCGCAACGGTCGCGAACGATGCGCCTGTCGGCAGCATCCTATAGATCAGCGCACGTTATCGCGTTGGAACCAAAACTATAGCAAGGAAGATTTGATTGACGGGCAAGGCCGTAAGACATACGGCGCAATACGGCTTCGCCTATTGACGCCCTACCGATTGCGACTTACGGCCTTAAGAAGGCTCCAAGGCTATGGCTATTTAATTCCAGTGTTGGGCAATGAGATTACCACCTCTCCTGTCGATTGTTCTTTTACTTGTCGAGCAGGTGGGACTGTGGGATTTTCTGGATATGTTTTGCCGTTAAATATGAGTTCCGCGTTCTATATGCCGGCCATGGTGACGCTTTATAAAACAGCCTGGGGTAAACAATTCCGTGGACGATTAGCCGGTGCTGGTAAACCCAATAAGCTGATTATCGGGGCCATGATGCGTAAATTGATTCATGTGGCATTCGGTGTCTTGAAATCCGCAAAACCCTTCGACTCGGCTATTCATCTGGCTTGACTTGGATAACAGTATCTACGGCCCTGAAATCCGCAAAACCCTTCGATTCGGCTATTCGTTTGATTTGATTTGGATAACAGTATCTACGCGGGCTTGCTTATGAGAGACCAGCGGTCTTGCAGTCATGAGCGGAACCCGCCAAAAGTTCCGCTTTATGCCTGTTACAAGCGACTATTCGGTGACCAATGAATATAACCTTCTCCATCATAGGCGCCAACAACAACTTCTAGTATATTTTTGAACGAATCGTATTTTGAATTCATAACACAATCTTTAATATCAATAGAATTTTCTAACTCAAAAACAACGCACAAAAAATGCCACGAAACACCAGTTCCTCTAATTAAATCTCTCAATTTTAATTCCGTGGCTTCTGTATCAACAACCCAATGATAGACCTCGTCATTATTTGTAAGACATGAACCGTGGCCAGCTACATTTTCCGCACTTCCCATTACATCATCAAACATTGCAATAGACGGAGAATTTAACTTCAAAGCTCTTAGTATTCTATCCGGCAATGAGTTGTCAGAGCCTTTGCCAAATCCCCAAGAAAAATCAACAACATTTTCGACATTTAAATCTGCAGGAACAACAGAAAAAACACCGCCAACGCTTAAATCGACTTGAGTTTTTACAAACTGGCATAAGGAATTATCAATATCAAGAACATTTAATATGTGCTTAATAGCTTTTTCCCTCGCCAAGCCTAAGATTGATTGAACTGATGAATTTTTCATTATTTCGGCCATATCGTTCCATCAGGCCCAATTCGATAGCCAGGGCCATTTCTATCATTAAAATCCCAGTGTGGGCCAATATCTCCACCATGATCTAAGTCAGGATGCAAACTTTCCGGGCCATTTGGATTTTTATAGCCGCCTTTATCGCCACCTTGTGGTGGTTTGCCTTTCCAAGGCCATTGATTGCCATTCTTGTCTACGGGACATTGACCGGGTTTATCAAAATCAAAGTCTGGAATATTTTCCGGCAAATCAATTGGTACTGATGGACCTTCATCTCCAGAACTAAGTGAATCAGCGATCATTGCGCCGCCAAGTACAACCGTTGCAGCATCAACAAGCGCCTGAACAGCTGGTATTACAAGAGGCGCTGCAACTGCAACCAATCCTTGAGGATCGGTATATCTCAGAGGATTGTTATAAACATAGGCATAGGTATTAATGCCCCCCGCCAACCCAATCGGATCGGATTGCAGGTAGCGCCCGAGGTTAGGATCGTAGAAACGGGCGATATTGTAATGCAGGCCGGTTTCTTCATCGTAGTATTGACCGGGGAAACGCAGATTCTGGGTGATGAAGGCCGTGGTCGGCGTGGCCTTGCCGAACGGATCGAAATCTGCTGCCCAACTGATGTTGCCCGTGCGGTCCGTGGTTTTTTGGGGCGTGCCCAACCGGTCGTTGTGGTAATAATGGATAGGCCAGGGTGTCTGGTTTGGATCCGAGTCCACGTCATAGTTGATCCGCGCCAGTGGCTCGCCTTCCAGGTAAACATAACTGTGCGAGAAGGCCGTCCCTCCCCACTTGGTTTCATCCAGCAGCGTTCCGCTCAGCACGTCATAATCAAACGCGACGTTACCGCTGTTTGTCAGTTTCATGCTGCGATAGCCGAAGGCGTCGTACTTATTAGCCTGAACCGAGACTAGGCTTCCGCCCGCCTCATCCTTGATGGCCGTGACCAAATGGTCGGTGGCCTGGTAAAAATGCCGGCTGCCTTTCTGGCTCGCGTCGCCGTTCGCGTCGTACTGGTAGCTGGCCTGCTGCGCGCCCGTGAGCGCCAGCAGTTTCTGGCTGCCGAGGTCGTAGGTATACGAGGTCTGTGCGCCATTCCGCTCGCTGCTCAGACGGTTGCCTACATCGTCATAGCTAAAGGCATGGGTGTTCACGCCGGTGGCGCTGGACAGCCGGTCCAGCGGGTCGTAACCGAAATTTCGATGACGCCCCGAGGAGCTTAATTCGTCGGCCACACTGTCGAGGTTACCGTTCAAGTCATAGCCATAGGTGGCGGCCATGACGCCCGGCACGGTGCGCCCGGTTTCCCGGTAGTCTAAGTCGTAGCGACGGCTGATCTGTTTGCCATTGCCGTAGGTGAGCGATTTGACCGGGCCGAACGGCAGATGGGTGATGTGAGTTGCTAGCGGTGTTGTTATGTCGTAGACCCAGCTAACGGTACCATCATCCCAGTCGTGCAGCGATACCGAGTCGACTTGGCCGGCCGCATCAAAGCCATAAAGAACTTCACGGTATCCCGAATGCGATATTTTTTCTACTTTGCCATCGGCGTCGTAGGCATAGTAAATAAAGTTATCGTAGGTATGCGGCAAACCCTTGGCGGTGATGGAAGTCAACCGTCCTGCCCGGTCGTACTTGAGAGTCCGGTTACCGCTGGAGCCCGAACGCAAGGCGCGCGACAGCTTGCCCAAGTTGCCGTTTTCGTCGTAATAAAACTGCGCGCCGCCGTCGCCACTTTTAATCCGATTCAGCGCATCGTAGGTATATGTTACCGACACCTTGGCCACATCCGTTTTACCGATCCGGTTACCGGCACTGTCGTAGCCGTATTGAGTAATCCCGGTATTGGGACTGTCCAGTTGCATCAGGTCGCCGAGGCCGTTGTAGCTGTAGACGGTGTCGTGGTTGTTGGCATCGGTGACTTGGGTGAGGCGGTCTTGGCCGTCGTAGCGATAGTCGGTCAAGCCGGCGAGAGCATCGGTGTTGCGGATCAGCCGGTTCAGGCTGTCGTATTGGTGCTGGGTGGCATGGCCGTTAGCGTCCGTGACCTGGGTCAGGTTGCCGTTGGCGTCGTATTCGTAGCGTGTGGTCTGGTTGTAGGCGCCGATGTCTTGGGCCAAGCGGTTCAAGGCGTCGTAGACGCGACTGCGGGTTTTAACCACTGCGCCGCTGCTATCGAGAATTTCCTCTTTGGTGCGGTTCCCCATCGCATCCAGCGTGTAATGAATCTTGCCGCCCAGGGCGTCGGTGATGTCGGTCAGGCGGTGCGCAGCGTCGTAGGTAAACGTATGGGTCACACCGGCTGCCGAGGTAGTTTGAGTCAGGTTGCCGGCTTTGTCGTAGGTGTAGGCGGTGGTGTTGCCGTCGACGGTTTTTTGGGTCAGGCGGCCGCGAGCGTCGTAAGCAAAGCCAATCACCAAGCCATTAGGATCGGTCAGGCTGAGCAGGCGGCCGTTAGCGTCGTAGGCGGTAAAGGTGGTGGTGTGGCCGAGAGCATTGGTGATTTTCCACAGGTCGCCGGGATGGTGAGTGGCCGTGGTATCCGAGTAATAGCTATAGGCGGTGATGTCGCTAACGTCGGTACGCGGGCCGTCGGCGCTCAGCACTTGGCCGAGGTTGTTGTAGGTATAGCTCCACCTGCGGTTTTGCCCGGTCGCGGTATCGGTGACGGCTTTGCTTAGCAGGTTGCCGCCCGCGTCGTAATTGAAGGCGGTGCGCCGGCCGGCCTCGTCGATTTGGGTGGGCAGGTGGTAGTTGGCGTGCCACTGGGTACTGCGTTTGCGTTCGATGCTGTTCGGCGCCGGCGTGTAAGCACTGAGGTTGGCCGGGCAACTCGAACTGGGCGCCAGGCCTTCCACCCGGACGGTTTCTAGGTTGCGGCTAAGATCGTAGGCATAACAGCTCAGGTTGCCGTTGAAGTCGGTGCGGCTGGCGAGGTTGCCGTTGGCGTCGTAACTTTGGGTGTGGGTTGCCCCAACACTACCGGCTCCGGCGGGCTGGCTAATAGCGGTTAGTTTCTGAACGTTTAAGATAGTCTGAAAAGTGTAATGCCGGCTGGCATTGAAGCTATCGACGACATCGGTGCTATTGTCGTTGTTATAGCTCAGCGCTACTTGTTCAACGTCGCCGGCATGTTTGGATAAATTGGCGCGGCCTTGGCTGTCGTAAGCCCAAGTCGCATAACGGTCGCCGTTCTCGTCGGTGATGCCGGTCAGGGCATGCGGGAGGGCGGTGTTTTCGTAATGGTAAAGTTTGAAGCTGCCATCCTGATAGATCACTTTGCTGAGATTGCCGGCGCTATCGTATTGATATTGGCTACTCAGGCCGTCCGGGTAGGTGACGCTGCTGATTCGGTTAGCGCTGTCGTAAGCCAGTTGCAGACTGTGGCCGAAGGGGCCGGCGACGCTAGCCAAACGCTGGCTGCCGTCATAGCTGTATGTGGTGGTTCGACCATTGGCTTCGGTGCGGGACACGATGCGACCGGCGGTATTGTAGCGTTCCACCGCACCCAGTTGATTGGTCAAGCTGTAGCCAGTGCTATCTTGGGTTAGCCGCAATTGGCTGTCGGCATCGCCTTGCCAAAGGCCATTGCTCAAAACAAACCATTCGGCGCGGCCGTCTGCTTGATGGTCAATGATTTGATTTCCCAAGAATTCCAGTGAAGACACCAAACCGTGACTCCAACCAAATCCTAGATATCCCGCAATGAGTTTTTCATTACTGTTGTAGTGCCTGGTAAAGCTCAATCCGATGACTTTATTCTCAAAATCCAACTCTTGTTGGTATTTATTACCTGACGCGGGATCGCATGGATTCCCAACACAGAGCGCTGGCACCCCATTATTTTTCCTCGTGTCCCGCGCGTAATATGTCCCCCTTACTGTGCCACCGCCTCCGCACGTACCACGCAATGTCAAATAGACGAAATCCCCGGTTACCGAGCCGTTAGCGCTGTAACTTAAGGTGTAACTGCATCCTGGAAATGCCCAAGACCAGTCACGTTGGTATTGGGCCCAAAAATAATCCAAAACCTGTCCAGTGGAAGGGAGCGGGGGATTATCACCGTAGCGATAATCAAATCTGTAAGGCGCTCCAAAAAAAGCAAGCCCAGACTGACTAGCCAACAAACCCATAATTAAAAGAAAACCCTTGAAGTGATGGTATTGCATTAATTTTCCTGATTAGCTAGATACTTCAGCCGCCCGAAGCCATACTTCCGGACGAGGCCCAATAGTGGCGGCAGCCACCAGCAGACGTGTTGGAAGCGTTTTAAATTGGAAGCGCCGATTGAAGTGATACGCAAAAGCTGCCAAGTAGCGAGTTGTGTTTTCTGCTGATATTAATCCAAAAATATTTCCAACAATTTTGTTCGAGCGATCACCAATAGCGCTTACCACCAAAGGCTTTCTGCCGGGTGTCCGGCCGAATTCAGACAACAGCCTTGTATCTGAGCCGTTTTAGGAAGCACAACATCCAGTCCCTAATATTTACTGTCCACTCAGCTTAGCCGCAAAAACTAATTTCAAGAGTGAGGTTACCCACTAACGGGTATTTTTGTGACTGAATCTACACCAGGTCTATTATTATCAGAGCTTCAGCCAGCCCAACAAACAGAGAAAAGTCATGGGCAACAGCTCTGAAAACTAACCAAAAAACATATTAGCCAGTTGACTATCGGGTAAAACGGGACATGCAAGGGAGAATCAATGCGGAAGCTGAAAGGCAAAAATACTACCGAAAACTGTCATTTACGCACCTGTCAGCCGGAGAATGTGCAAATGGATGCAATTACGCGCCTCTCGAATCAGTGTGCTTCTTACCCGGCCTTAGAATGCTCCCGCCAATCGATTTTATCCAGACCGAAGCGCTCGATTTTCCGATATAGCGTGGTACGAGTTATCCCCAGGTTTTTCGCAGCCAAGGAAATGTTGCCCGCGCATTCCCGCAAACTGGCTTTAATGCCGTGCAACTCCCAGTCTTCCAGTGTCATGGTACGGCCCGCAGCCGCCGATATTGGGTAAGTTAGCGTGTTGTCCAAAGCGTTATTGTCGTTCCCCGGCAGCACTTTACCCAGCTCTTCGACAAAATCCAGCGGCAAATCCTCGCGGGTAATCAGCGTGTCGCCGGCGGTGTATAGCGTCGCCCTGATGACGTTGATCAGTTGGCGAATATTGCCCGGCCACGGGTGTTGCTCGATCAGGGCAATCACGCTGGGGCAAATACTGATTGCCTGCGGGTTGGGTAGATTAGCCAGTTCGCGCTGCAAGATGTGGTGAATGATGTCGAGTTTGTCTTCGCGTTCGCGCAAGGGCGGCAGATGAATTTGCGCGCCGTTCAAACGGTAATACAAATCGCGGCGGAAGCGTCCGGCTTCGACGGCTTCCAACAAGGGTACGTTGGTAGCCGCGACGATTTGCACATCCACCTTGATTGGTTTGCTGCCACCGACTGGCGTGAACTCCGAGGTTTCCAGGACACGTAACAGCGTGGACTGCAAATCCAGGCTCATATCGCCGATTTCGTCCAGAAACAGAATACCTTTGTCGGCTAACAGAAATTTCCCCGGTTTGCCGGCACTGCGCGCGCCGGTAAAGCTGCCGGCTTCGTAACCGAACAGCTCGCTTTCGATCAAGTCATGCGGAATTGATGCACAGTTGATCGCAATCAAAGACTGATTTTTCCGCGGTCCGGCCTGTTTCAGCAGATTGACGAAATGATCTTTGCCCACGCCCGATTCGCCGGTAATCAGCATGGGAATCTTATGGTGTTGCAGCTTCACGGCCTTATCTACCAAGGCGGTCAATTGCTCTGACATTGCCGATTCGTATTGGCTGGGCGGCCTTTTGGCGGGTTTGAACGGGATTTTTTCCAACACCCGCGCTTGCGCAACCGGACTCTGGGTTAAGGGCAGATTGGTATTTAGGAGTACGCACAACAAATGCAAGAATGCGAACAAGGAGTTCATGCTTTCCTGTCTATCGCTGATCAAGCCGATCACGGCTTGCACGTTGTCGTCCTCATCCAGCAAGGGGTAACCGACCGTGGTGAAGGGGTGCAACAGGCTGACAAAATGCTCCATGCCCTGAAAGGCAATCGGTTTTTTCAATTGCGCGGCGGTGCCGATGCCGTTATTACCCAACACCGCTTCGCTCCAGCGGCTGTGCTTTTCGTACAAACTCAGCATGAAAGGGCTGGCAAACGGATTTTCGCCCAAGACTTGTAACAGGTGTCCGTCGGCATCGGTCAATACCAGCATGACGCCGGCTTCTTTCAAAAACACGTCGAACTGATGCCCCAAATGCCGGAGCATTTCGGCAATATCGTGAGCGGCACGGTTGATGCGCGGCTCCGGATCGGTGGTGAAACGCCAATGATCCCAGCGCGCGTAATTGCCCAATGGCAATTGGTATTCTTCCAGACAGCGGCGCCAGGATTCCGAGACTTCCGGGCGTACCCAGTCCGTGTGATCGGGCACGCAACGGCTCTGTGCCATCCAGCGCCAGGCCTGTATCGGGCGGTCAACTTCAAACGCTAGTGAGGTTTTGAACGCGCAGGCTTCTTTGATGATTTTAACGTTGTGGGGCAAGTGCAAGGCAATATCCATTTTTCCTCTTGTATTTTGGTGCGCCAATTTAGTATCGGCACAAAACAAAAATATAAAAAACAGAGGTTTAGCTGCTTTTTACGGCGATGTTGTCCAAAATAACAAAATCAAAAAAAGAGGCAATGCGACATAACGTCACATTGCCTTACTCCATTGCAGAATAATGGATAGCTCTAACTTTCGGAGAGAGGAGGTTGAGGTAGAAATAACAATTACATACGGGGATCTTCGCGGGTGGCGGCAGCCCATTCCGGCGAATAACCGGCCATGATGGACAAGTCCGGCACGTTCATGATCACCGTCTCGCTGCTGATCAAAGTAGCCACCACGCTCACTGCATTGCGCAAGGCGGTGCGCAACACTTTGACCGGATCGATAATCCCAATATCCAGAAAATGCCCGTAGTTTAAATACTGCATATCCACGGCAAATGCCGGGTCAGCCTGGGTAGCTAAGCGCATCAGCACGTCTTCGTTGTTCAGGCCGCCATTGTTCAACAATTGCCGGAGCGGCGCGCCCAGTGCCTGCTTGACGATGGCGATGCCTTGTTGCTGCTCGGCATTTTCGGCAATCACTTCGTCCAGCACCGTGGTGCAACGCCACAAACCGATACCGCCGCCGGGTAACACGCCTTCTTGCAGCGCAGCCTTGGCGGACAAATAGGCATTTTCGATGCGCACCAGCCGCTCTTTGATTTCCACGTCGGAGATACCGCCGACCTGGAAGCTGCCGGTCTTCCCGGATAGGATAGCGATGCGCTCTTCCAGCTCTTCGGCTTCGTGTAAATTGCCGGTGGCGGAACCTTCGCCGGGTTTACGGGCGCGAACCAGTGCCAACTCGCGCCTTAAGGCCTCTATGCGTGCGTTCACGGGTTCGCGCGTACCCGCCGCGCCGATGATCGTCGTATTACCTTCCGAGATGACCGCGCGCTGCGCCTGACCCAGTTGCGCCAGCGTGACGTCTTCCAGCCGCATGGCCCGCTCCTGCAAAATAGCGGTGCCGCCGGTCAACAGGGCCAAATCGCTCAGCCTGTTGATGCGTTTGTCACCGAAGCCTGGCGGCTTGACCGCCACCACTTTGAAAATGCCGCGCACATGATTCAGCAACAAGCCCGTTAACGCTTTCTCGGCGACCGCTTCGGCGATGACCAAAAGCGCGCGGCCTTCCGCCGCGACGTCTTCCAGCAGGGGTACCAGATCCATGAAGTCGCTGATTTCCCGGTCGTACAACAGAATGTAGGGCTGCTCCAAAACCGCTTCGGCGCGGGTTTTATCGGTGATGAAATAGGGCGACAAAAAGCCCTGCTCGTAATGGATACCTTCCACAATCTCCAGTTGGTCTTCGCGGCCATTACCCAATTGAAAGGTCAAGGTGCCGGTTTCGCCAAGCTCGGCCAGGGCCTGTTTCAGGAGCTTGCCGACACCGGCTTCGCCTTTACTGGCGACCCGCGTAATCTTTTCGACCCAGTCTGCCGCGCTGTCGGTGACAGCCGATTTTTGTAAATGCTGCTCCACCAAGATCAGCGCCAACTCCATGCCTTTTTGCAATTGCAGGGGATGAAAACCGGCCGCGACGCTTTTCAGCGCTTCCTCCGCCAGGCTTTGCGCCAGCACAATCGCCGTGGTGGTACCGTCGCCCACTTCGCGAGACACCGCGCCGGCGACGTCCCGCAACATGCGGGCACCCAAATCGGCAATCCGGTCTTCCATGATGATGGCATTGGCAACAGTAACGCCATCTCGGGTAAAGACGGGCATGATGCCGTCGGTTCGGTGTTGAATCATCACGGCAGGGCCGGCGCTACCCAGCGTAACGCTCGCCGCGCGTGCTACCGCATTGATGCCTTGCAGCAGACGTTGGCGAGCTTCCGGGTTGTAAATAACGTGTTTACTCATTTCTAGGGTGTCCCCATTGGTTAGAGGTGCGAATTTAATTTCATCAAGGTTTGCCCTACCTGGGCGCGGGTTTGACGAGCACGTTGCGCATTGGCCCAAGTACGAATCAGGATTTTGTCCCAGTAATCCAGGCTGCGTTTAAAGTCCTGCTCTTCTTCATCCGTGAATTCCTGATTCCAGAATGCCTTTAATTCCTGAACTCTGGCATCGCCCAATTTTTCAAAAATCTCCTGCTCATCTATCACCAGTTTTCTGATCGTTTCGTCTAGTTGCACCGCCATACCAACCAGAAACTCTACATCGTCGGCTTTCATAGTCGCCTCAGCGTGGTTGCGCGATTTTTCGATAGGAAAAAAAGGCTGATTTGGATCGGCAAACAGGGTGGCTGCGCAGGGAAACGGCAGCGCAGCACCCTGTTTGCCCGTGGCGTTAAGGCGAACCGCTAGGCAGGAATTTTTCAAGGTAGATACGTTCCTTAGGGATGCCCATTTCGGCGCACACCGCAAAGGTGGCGTCGACCATGCCCGGCGGCCCGCACAGATATAAATCCGGCTTGGCGCCGGTATCCTGCAAATCGCGGCGCAGGATGTCGACCACACTGCCTTTTTCGCAATGCCAGTCGTCCGAACATTTCCAGACGCAGTTTCTCAGCTCCAGCGTCGGCATTTGTGCGGCCAGTTGATTCAGTTCATCCAGATGGAAAATTTCGGCTTCGGTGTTTACCCCAAAATAGATGATGCACTTTTGCGGTTCTTCCCATTCGTGCATCCGCCGCACCATCGATAATATCGGCGCCAGTCCGGTGCCGCCGGCCACAAAATAGCGCGGGGTAAAACCGTTTTCCTTCAAACCGAAAACGCCGGACGGGCCTTTGACGTTTAATTTCTGACCCAACTTGGCGTCGTTTTTTAAATATTCTGAAAATTTGCCGCCATCGACGATGCGAATCAAAAACTCCAGATCGCCGGTTTTATTGGACGTGTTGGCGGGGGAGTATGAACGGGTGATGGTGGTGCCGGGAATTTCCAAATCAAAAAACTGCCCGGAGTCGAACTTGATGGTTTGATCGTCGCCCGTGCGCCGCAGCAGCAGTTTCACCACGTTGATGGAAATTGGCGTTAGCTCAATGACTTCCGCTACAAACGTCAAACCTTCCGGTGAGAATGAAATCCGGTCGTAGGTATAAGGTACTTCGACTTCCAAATCGCTCACGGGGTAGCAACGGCATAACAACACTTCGCCGGCCTCTTCTTCTTCGTAGGGCAAAGCCTGCGAACTGCATTTGCCCAAAACGTAATCGCCTTCCGCGCAAAATCCTTTGCAAGTCGCGCAACCGCCTTCCCGGCAAGAAGACATCAAATATATATCCTGCCGCACCGCTGCCGTGATGACATCCTCGTCTTCGTAACAATCAAAGCAAACGGATTCCCCGTCTTGCGTAATGATTTTAATTTGATGGGCGCTCATGTCATTCTCCCAGGCATTGGTTTTTGGCCGACACGCTGAAAAACGCCAATACGTGCTCAACCGCACGCCGCGATGCGTCCAGGGTTAGCGAGCAACCTTCCTGCACCAGTTTTTGGTCGCGGTAGATGGTCCAGCGCCACATGAACTCGAGATCTTCGCAGAAGGCAGCGTAGGGCGCGGTGTCGTATAGCGTGGTGAGTTTGTCGGCTTCACTGGGAAAAGCGGGCGCAACCGCCGACTTAAAATTTGAGAAAAAATCCATAATACTGATTCTATGAAATGGTTCGTTGAGATCGAAGCGCACACACAGGCCCTCTCGCTCACGGCGATGTAAGCGACGAGTAGGTTTTGTCCGCTATCGGTTTGTTGGCTATAAAGGATGCGCCACGCGCAAGTGCGGCGCATCCTGCCGAACGATTACTGCAAGGTGACCACTTTCACGCCGCGTTTCTGACGCAATGCCTCTAACGGCAAGGCGTAGTAGTCGGTGTTGCGCAGTTCCATCAACTTGGTCCCCAACTGGCGGTCGGTGTCCAGAAACACATTGACCGGCATCACAGGCGGTTTGCAGGCCAGTCTGAAGTTGATGTGAATGCGCTCTGCTTCGTACATGTCCGTGCATGCCTCCATTTTGGCAATTACTTCATTTGCCACTTGCTGGGCATTGGCGCCGCAGGTGCAGTTGTTGAGCAGTTGAGTGTCGTTGAATTCCTTGTGCTTCAACAGCGCCAGCTTTTCTTCGATTTTCAACTCGATCCACAAGCCATCCAATTCCAGCGACCAATCGGTTTTGAACGGACTCATGTGCTTGGCGCGGAAGTCGGTAATGAAGGCGTGCGCCTTTGCCAGGGTATCCAGCGTGGCAATTTTGGCCATCCAGGCATTACGGGTGGGGTTGTCATGAATATTTGCCATGGTGTTCTCCTACGCCGCAGCCAAGTCTTTCAGTTTCACGTCAAGACCCATCAACTCGGAAGTGATGGTGAAGGTCTCGCCCAGGGTATAAGCACGGCCGATGGTGGACGACACATCCACCAACAGGTCGTAAACACTGTAGTGCTTGCCCAGTAATTCCGAAACTTCGACGCAGTCGATCTCGATTTTGCCGGTCGCTTTCAGCCACCAGAAACCGGCGCGGTCTTCCACCACCAGCGTGGGGTTGTCCGCCTTGTGCGAACCTTGCAGAATTTCTTCCACCACGGTGTTGAGTTCATCGGATTTTTTCAGAACCAGCACCACTTCGTGGCTTTCGTGCACGACCTGGTTATCTTCGGCAAAGTATTCATCGGCAAAGGCTTTGCCGGTTTTTTGCATAATGCCTGCGTTGTAAGCATTTGAACTTTTCGACATGAGTTTTCCTTATTTGAGTCCGCTTAACACGGTTTTGACGAGGGCATTGGTATCGACTTTAAAGTTGATCGGATCGGCAAAATCGCGTTTCCAATCGGCAAACACCCTAACCAGCGCCGCTTCGATGGCGGCTTTGTCGCTGACGCCTTTGATTTCCGGAATGGTGGCGTAAATCGCCATGAAATCCTTCAGTGCATCGACGGTTCTGGGCAGCCACTTATTGGCCCAAGCCCGCATCAACCGGTTGTTGTAATCGCCGAATTCCACGTCGGCCCCCAGACAGGTATGGAACATGTCGGTGGTGATGCCTTTGGTTTGCGAGAAATACAACTGCATTTGATTGATAAAGAACGGGGTCAAGTTATCGCCGTAATAAGACGACAAACGCATAAAGAACTCTCTGCGTACAAATTGCCCGAAGATGGGGTCGCAAATCATATGGCCGGAGAACAAGATTTCATTCCAGTCATAAGTGGCTTGCCAAATATCCTGGACCAGTTCCCTGGCGCCTTTGAAAATCGCCCCCTTAGTCCATTCTTGTTTGGGAATGTCGGTGGACTCGGGGAAACCCGGTACCAATTTAGACAAAAAGGTTCTTTCCGCTTGAATCATTTGCGCGTTGTCTACCTTGTCCAAACCGATCATCGCGCTGCTCATCCGCAAGGTGTCGCCCAAGCAATCGCGCACCACGGAAGAATGCGCATTGAACAATCCATACTCGTAAAAACCGAAAGCGCCGAGATAATCGCCCAATACTTCATCGCGCCAAACCGGATCGATCGACCGTACGTGGCCGTCGGCGGAATAGGCTTTCAGGAAGCGGTCGGTATAACGCCACTCTTCGGCTTTATCCTTGACATACAGCGCATGCCAACGGAAAGCCGGGTCGCGGTGCGCCAGCCAATCCGAGCTGCGCATTTCGGTGGATTCGTTACTCCAGGACGGACGACCGCCATGGAATTTTTGGGTCCAATCGCCCCAGTCCAAGCCGCCGGGAATCCAGTCTGGTGTCGGCTGGCTATAGCAACACAACACTTCATATTCATTGATCCGCTTACCGCGCGGCTTCATGAAGTAATTCATTTTGCGCTGGGTTTCCAGAGGCTTGTCCGGCACTGCGGCCATGATTACTGCGGCAATTTCCGGGTCGGTCAGGCCACGTCTGCCACCATTCACTTCTATGGTCATAAGTTTGTTCCTTAAAGAGTTGAAACGATTAGAGGGCTTTCAATGGATCGGAAAACACGCAGTTAATCCGTTTGATGTCGTCCAGTGTCCACAGCTTGCCGTCTTTATTGGTGTGTGGCTGGCTGATCAGGGTTTTGCCGTCGCTGCGCACGCCAAAGCCTTCGGCAATCACATCCGACAATTCGCGACCTTCGTATTGTTCGAAGATGTTTTGGCATTCATAGCGCTCGGGTTCCGACAGCCACATTCTTTCGCCCCATTGGTCGCTGAAGGAGTGTTTTTTGCCGTTGTATTCCAGAACGCGCAATGTGCTTTCGCCTTTGCAATAGCTGGGGCAGAACGGTACTTGAGAAACCCGGTCGATATAGATCGGATGGTTGTTTTCGATGAACCATTGGATGGGCAGGAAGCCGCTGCTGGGATCTTCGCAGCCGCGCGCGCGCCATTCGTCGTAGACTTTACCGTACATGTCGTACCAGCCTGGGTAGTTGGCTTCATACCATTCCGCTTCTTCCTGGGTTGGCAAGCTCAAACGGAAAAAGCCAGTGGGCCACAAGGCATAAGCGATCAGGAACAAATCGTGATGCGCCCAGTAAGCGTCTTTTTTCGCATCGCGCAGGCTGCGTGGCGATTCCACGCCGTATTTGCCTAGACGGCCGATCCAGATGCCGCCCCAATCTTCGTACACCCAACGGTTCCAGGTTTTCACCCAAGGCTCGACTTTGAAATGACTGCCGTACTCGAACATCATGCCCAATACCGGTGTGAAGTATTTTTGTTGGGTCCAGAAAGCGTTGTTCAAATCGGTATTCAGATATTTCGAAGCCGCTTCGTCGTTGGCGATGGACACCACGGTTTGATATCCGTTAGCCATATGGCGCAGCTCGTCGGTTTCGATGGACAGGAACACGGTCGGAGTCATCTCGTCGCCGTTGGCGGACGCCCACTCGGTCACGGCCACGATCAATGGATTGGTAAAGCAGGCTTCGCCGACCAATTGCAGGTTGATGGAGCATTCCACCGCATCGCCGGAAATAAAGCCGTCCGAGAATACCCGTTTCATGCCTTTCCACAGCGGACCAATCGCTCGAGTGCGGCGGGCATCGTTATGACCGGCGGCGTCTTGGCCTTGTTTGGCAAAGTAATAGTTGATGTAAGCACATTGGTTGGTGTGACGAATTTCGTCCAGCACTTGGCCCAAGTAACCGTTTTTTTGTTCGGGCGCGGTCGCGGAATCCCACAGCATGCCGGTGGCGGCAATGGCGTTGTATTCGCCCACTTCCAGGAAGTTGGAGATGATCTTCATCGATTCATTCCATTTCGGATGCACGCGGTTCGCCGCATCCACCCGCGTCAACACGTCTTGCAAGCTGCCGAATTGACGCTCGTCCTTCACCGATTCCATGCGGGCATATTCTTTCGCGATCAGCTTGAATTGCTCCTTGGTATCGTTGGCCATTTTGTATTTGGTCGAATACTTGGTGCGATTTTTATCAAAATCCCAGGTAAAGCTCTGCATCCAGCGGTGAACTTCCTGCGCACCTACACTGACGGGCGCCGGATTGGCGGCCAACGCATCGGTTGCGGCTTTTGTGGCGGTACTTATAGCCATATTGAATCCTCGTTGTGGTGTTATAAGAATGGCGAGGCTGTCGTCATTAAGCTAAGCGGTGACTTTCCGTTGCCTTAAAGCGCTGATTGGCCTGGACTGACGCCAGCCTCGGTGGTCAGATTGCAACACGTGTGCCAGTATTGCGTTATTTGATTAAGCCTTTTATTAACAATGCCTTAGATGGCATTGCTTATGGCTCTGAGTCGGCGCTTTTTAAAGAATGAGCGTCCAATAACTGGACAGTGCTTAGAAATAAGACGTCCAGTTCGCGGGTTTTGCTGGGCGACACCGGCACTGCGATACAATGCGGATTTTGTTTGGATGAAGAGTTGATTCGGTATGAAACTACTGAGCTATAAATACAATGGTCAAGTACAAATTGGTGCACTGGTTGGCGCGCAAATCGTCCCGGCCGGCGCGGATTTGCCCGGCAATATGCTCGATTTTCTGGCGGCTGGAGAGTCGGCGAAATTAGCGCTGCAAAAGCAGATTGCTGCCGACGGCGAACGCATCGCTCTCAGCGACGTGCAGTTGTTGGCGCCGATTCCACGTCCCGGCAAGCTGTTGGGCGTTGGTTTGAATTACGCCGATCACATCGGTGAAACCGGAATGGAAAAACCGGAATATCCAACCTTTTTTACCAAGCAAAGTACCTGCGTCATCGCCGATGGCGACGCGATTCATCTGCCGCTGGTGTCGGACAAGGTTGATTACGAGGGCGAGTTGGCGTTTGTGATTGGCAAGCGCTGCAAACAGGTGCCTGTCGAGCAAGCGCATGAAGTCATCGCCGGCTACACCATTTGCAACGATGTGACGGTGCGCGATTGGCAGCAACGCACGCCAACCTGGACCTTGGGCAAATCTTTCGATACTCATGGTCCACTGGGGCCATGGATGGTGACGGCCGACGAAATCGCCGATCCGCATAATCTCAGTTTAAAAACCTGGGTGGGCGACGAGTTGCGGCAAAACGGTAGTACCGGCGACATGATTTTTAATTGTTACGAGTTGATTGCTTATCTGACACAAGTGATGACGTTGGAGCCGGGTGATGTTATCAGTACCGGTACACCGGCTGGGGTGGGAGTAAAAATGAAGCCGCGCGGTTATCTGAAACCGGGACAAACTGTGCGTATCGAGATAGAAGGCATCGGCGCGCTAAGCAATCCGGTGATTGCCGAGCCGGAACATTTTTTGGTCGGCGCCTCAGGTTAAGCATCGATTAAGTCTGACTCGGATATGCTAAGCCCAACTTTAGATTAGAGGGCCAACCAGCCAAGAGGCAGTCATGAAAACCATACAAGTCGCCATTCTCACCATCGCCGCATTAACCCTGTCGGGTTGCGCGACCGGCTATTATCAGCGTGCCTATGTGGGTTACGGTGGCGGCTATTCATCGCCCAGCTATTCGCAAAATTATGGTCGCGGCTATACCAGCCCGAGCACCAGCATCACGTATGGCCGTTACTATGTGCAGCCCAGTTATCGCTCGGAGCATCATCACGACGATCACCATGACTGGCATCAACCTGCGCCGCATTTCGATCATCGTGTTGGCGGCTGGCAAGGACGAGACTTTGGGCGTCGGGACTTTGATCGTGAACGGCATGCCGAACAAAGATCCCTCCAACAACAATCGATGCCGGAGCGGCAGGAACGCGGTTTCGGGCGCAGGGACAGTGACGGCGACCATCAGCGCGGCGGCTGGGGCGGCCGTTTCGGCAGACGCGGAGACTAAGCGCGACTAGGCAGTGGATTTCTACAATTCGATGCGGATTCCCAGCTCGATCACACGTTCGACGGGGATTTTGAAATACTCTATCGCACTACTGGAATTATGCGTTAAGAAACTGAACAAGGAGCGCCGCCATTTCGGCATCGGGCTTTTGCGGCGGAACGACAATTTTTCACTACCGATAAAAAACGATACGGTTTTTTGATCGATATCCAAGCCTTCGTGGCAGCAAAGTTGCAGGGCGCGGCGCACGTCCTGTTCCTCCTGAAATCCAAAATACAATTTCACCCGGTAAAAGCCACCGCTATCGCCGAACATGCGGATTTTTACCCTATGCGCTTCATCCACGTAAGGTTCCTCGCGGGTCACGATGGTCAGCACGATGAGTTTTTCGTGCATCACATGGTTGTGCTCCAGGTTGTGCAGCAAGACCTGCGGCACACCGTGTACGCTGCGGGCCATATAGATTGCCGTGCCGGGTACCGTAACCAGGGGCCGGTCTTTCAAACGTTCGTCCAAGTCCTCGAACAATACCCGTTTTTCGTCCAGGTACCGGGCTAACAATTCCTTGCCTTTGATCCATGTGGTCATAATCAAGAAAAACACCGTACCTACCACCAGCGGCAACCAGCCACCGTGCGGGATTTTCAGGCTGTTGGAAGACAGAAACAGCAGGTCGATAATCAAAAAAGTCGACAGAAAAGCAATGCTGGTGGCTTTGTTCCATTGCCAGAGGGCCTGGATGACGATAAAGGCCAGGATGGTATCGACAATCATCGTGCCGGTTACGGCAATGCCGTATGCCGATGCCAATGCGGACGACGATCTGAAGCTGAGAACTAAAATAAACACCGAGACCATCAGCAGCCAGTTGACGGCAGGCAAATAGACTTGGCCCATTTCGTCGCCGGAGGTGTGGCGGATGTTCATTCTTGGGCAGTAACCGAGTTGTATGGCTTGCCGAGTTACCGAAAACGCCCCGGAAATGACGGCTTGCGAGGCGATCACGGTGGACAGTGTTGCCAGGACCAGCAGCGGATATAGGGCCCAATGCGGCGCCATCAAATAAAACGGATTTTCGACGGCCTTGGGATTGCCGATCAACAACGCGCCTTGGCCAAAGTAATTGAGCAGCAAGGCCGGAAATACGAAATAGAACCAGGCGCGCCGAATTGGTTTCAAACCGAAATGTCCCATATCGGCATATAGGGCTTCGGCGCCGGTTATCGCCAACACCACCGCGCCCATGATTAAAAAGCCTTTCCAGCCCAATTCTATTAATAAGCTGACCGCGTAATAGGGGTTGATCGCCATCAATACATCCGGATGCTGGACAATACTGATGCCCCCCAAAAGACCCAGCGTGGCAAACCAGAAACACATAATGGGCGCAAACATTCTGCCGACTTTGCCGGTGCCTTTGGTCTGGATAAAAAACAGCACGCTGAGCACGATGATGGTGATCGGCAAAACGTAATGTTCCAGGCGCGGCGCCACGATTTGCAAACCTTCCACGGCGCTGAGTACCGAAATGGCCGGGGTAATCATGCTGTCGCCATAAAACAACGAGGCACCAAGCAGGCCGATGGTGACGATGAACGCTTTGCGTTCCGGATTATCTTTGGACCCCTGCAAGGCCAGCGCCATCAAGGCCATGATGCCGCCTTCGCCCTTATTGTCGGCGCGCATGATAAAAATGGCGTATTTGGTGGTGACCACCAAGGTGATAGCCCAAAAAATCAAGGACAGCACCCCGAGCACATGGGTGGTATCGGTCGGCAAGCCGCCGTGAAAAACCTCTTTTACTGCATACAAAGGACTGGTGCCGATGTCCCCAAACACGACACCTATCGCGCTTAAAGCCAGTGTGTTGACTTGACCCTGGGGATGATCGGATTGTTTTACGGACATATGGAATCAATCGGAAATACAAGACGGGAGTGGAAATTATGCCACAGATTGTAATTTAGCCCGAAACCGTCATCAGCCAGTGGGGATTTTGACGGCTGAAACGTCTTAGTAAGGAATGGTTAGATAGTGTTGTTTCCTGTAAGGATGGCTGTCGCGCTAAGACGTATTAATTTACAATGCCCGGCTAAATTCGAATCGCGCTTAATTTTGTATTCAACAGTTTATATGTATTTATTTAAAAACCACGAGGATGCTTTGCAAAATAAAGAGTTAGCGTCGTTCGGCGGTTATCTGCCGGCAGTGGCAAGCGGTTCCGGCTCATTTTGGCGGACGCTATTGGGAGAGGAACGGCCCGCCAGCATGCTGAGGCTGTTAACGCTATTAGTCGCGTTGCTGCATGTTTGGGGTTTGCAGCAATTGCTGAAACCCGAGGAAAAAGTCACGCCGGCGCAACCTTTGATGATGGAAGTATCGATGATTGCGATGTCAGCACCTAAGCCCGCCGCCGCCCCGCCGCCTCCCGCCCCGCCGCCGCCCAAAAAAGAGCCGCCGCCGAAAAAGCCGCAGCCCAAGCCGGTTCCCAAAAAAGCGCCGCCCATCGTGCAAAAGGCGCCCGAATATGCGCCGGTTGAGCCGGTTTCCGAGCCGCCGCCGACACCGGTAAGCAATACAGCGAGCAGTGCGCCGGTAACGACTACGACGACCAACACGACCGCGACCAACGCCGAGCAGTTTACCGAAGCCAATTTTCGGGCAAACTACGCCCACAACCCCAAGCCGGAATATCCGATGATAGCGAAAAGCCGCGGATGGCAGGGCAAGGTGATGTTACGGGTACAAGTCTCGCCGGAGGGTTTAAGCGATTCGGTGGCGGTCGAGCACAGCAGCGGCCACGAGATGCTAGACGAATCGGCGGTGGAAGCCGTGAAAAAATGGAAATTCATTCCGGCCAAACGCGGCGAAACGCCGGTGGCCAGTTCGGTGATTGTGCCAATAATTTTTACTTTGCGTGAATAGAAATCGGAGAGATTAATGCCCTACCATATAGCCCCGGAAGCGGTTATCGACGCTACCCTTTACACATTGCTAGTGTTTTCGTTGATAACGTGGACGTTGATTTTTTTCAAAATCTGGCAGTTTGCCAAGAACAATTACTATAACAAACAGTACAACAATGCTTTTTGGGACGCTACGGATTTAAAGGCCGCAGAGCAACTGCCTCCAGAAACTGCACGCGGTCCCAAAGCCCGGGTTGCAGCCTGCGGCTTTGCCTGGTTGGCGGAAATGACTCATCCGGAAACCTGCACCAGCCTTAAGTTTCGTGGCTCTCCACAAGACTTGCTGGAACAAACCTTACGTAAACAGACTCAGGACGAGCAACGCCGAATGGAAAGCGGCTTGACCATGCTGGCCAGTATCGGTAGCACCGCGCCGTTCGTCGGCCTGTTCGGTACCGTGCTTGGCATCATGCACGCCATGCACGACATCAGCGCCAGCGGTTCGGCCAGTTTGGACGTAGTGGCCGGGCCAATCGGCGATGCGTTAATTGCTACGGCTATCGGTATCGCCGTAGCCGTACCAGCAGTGTTGGCCTATAATTTCTTCCAGCGTCGCGCCAAGCACCATCGGGCTTCGCTGGAAAATTTCGTCGAGGGTTTTCTGCATATCGCCTTCGGCGACTCAAACATCAATACCAGTAAAAACAAGGATTAATTACATGGGATTCAAAACAAACTCAGACGACGATGGGCCGGTTAGCGAGATTAATGTTACGCCGCTGGTAGATGTGATGTTGGTGTTGGTGATTATCTTGTTGGTCACCGCACCGTTGTTGACCCAATCGGTCAACGTGGCTTTGCCGAAAACGGCCTCCACGACCCCGGATTTGGAAAAGCAGCCTATGCAACTGGGTATCGACGCGCAAGGTGCCGTAACCCTGAATAAAAACGCCGTGGCCGATTTAGCGGCGTTGGATACCACGCTGAGGAACGAATTGGCCGGCAACCCCGAGCTAATCATTCACATTTATGCCGATCAAGGCGTTAATTACGGCAAAGTGGCGGAAGTGATGGCGACAGTACAGCATGCCGGGATTTCCAAGTTGGCATTCGTGACATTGGAAAAATAATCCATATCGGCTGGGTTTCTCGCCCAACCCGCGATCCCCCTCCAACGCTTTAACGATTCTGTTGACTAAATCCGGGTTACCGATTACCCGGATTTATTTTTCCCGACATGCTTTTCAATATATTCAATCATCAAGCCGGCAATATCCTTGTCGCTGGTTTTTTCTATGCCTTCCAAACCAGGCGAGGAATTGACTTCCATCACCAGCGGTCCGCGTTTGGAACGCAGCAAATCCACGCCGCAGACGTTGAGCCCCATGATTTTCGCGGCGCGCACTGCCGCCGAGCGCTCCTGCGGGGTCAATCGGACCAGCGTGGCCGTGCCGCCACGATGCAGATTGGAACGAAATTCACCTTCACGGCCCTGGCGTTTCATTGCCGCGACCACTTTGTCGCCGATAACAAAGCAGCGAATATCACTACCCGCCGCTTCCTGAATGAACTCCTGCACCATGATGTTGGCGTTTAGACCCATGAACGCCTGAATCACACTATGCGCGGCGTTATGGGTTTCGGCCAGCACGACGCCTATGCCTTGCGAACCTTCCACCAGTTTGATCACCAGCGGCGCGCCGCCGACTTCGGCGATTAGATCTTCGATATTGTCCGGATTATGGGCAAACGCGGTAATGGGCAAATCGATACCCTTGCGAGCCAGCAACTGGCTGGACGCCAGTTTGTCGCGGGAGCGGCTGATCGATGCGGAATTGTTGAGGACGAAGGTGTTCATCACCTCGAATTGCCTAAGCACCGCCGTGCCGTAAAAGGTGATAGACGCACCGATGCGGGGAATGACCGCGTCGTAACCCACCAGATTTTCACCCATGTAATGAATGGACGGCTTCATGGAAGTGATGTTCATATAACAGTGAGTCGGGTCCAATACCCTGGCCTCATGGCCGCGAGCGGCGGCGGCCTCCAGCAGCCGGACGCTGGAATACAGCGTCGCGTCGCGCGACAGGATCGCTATTTTCATAGGTAAACAGTGCCAGGTTTACAGATGAATGCCATCAAAATCGCTGACTTGCACATGTTCAGTGTCGGAGTCGGGATTCTGGTCGCGCACCAGCCAGCAAGTGGCGAAGCCGGCCTGGCGGGCGGCGTCCAATTCGTCCTTAATATCCGACAAAAACAGGATTTGTTCTGCCGGCAAGCCAAGCTCGGCGGCAATTCGCTCATACGACGTTGCCTCTTTCTTGCCACCGATGTGTGTATCGAAATAACCGGAAAATAAAGGGGTAAGATCGCCGAAGTCGCTGTACCCGAACAACAGCTTTTGCGCCTGCACCGAGCCGGAGGAATAGACATACAGCTTGTAGCCCAGGCCAAACCAGTTTCTCAAGTTGCGCACAGCGTCTTCATAGACATGGCCGGTGAAATCGCCATTGCGATAGCCTTCCAGCCAGATCAAGCCCTGCAAGGATTTTAACGGCGTAATCTTTTGATCGGTGTCTATCCAGTGGATGAGCTGTGCAATCAGTGCATCGTCATCCAGTTCACCGCCGGCTAACTGGTTGGCATCGGCCAATAATAGCTTGATCTCGGCTTGCTCTTGATGGCGGCTCACAAAATCCGGCAAGCGGGCGCGGGCGTACGGAAACAACACATCTTTGACGAACGACAATGACGATGTGGTTCCCTCAATGTCGGTAACGATAGCCTTGATCATAAGCTGGCGACGTATTGGTCCAGCGTCGGAAAACTTTCTGCAATCGGATTGCCGGTAAACTCCGCTACCCAACCGTCTTCGGTGGTGAACAAGCGTATGCATTTAAACGCCGGATTTTCCCCCATATCGAACCAATGCGTGGTATTGGCCGGCACGCTGATCAGATCGCCTTGCTCGCACAACACGGCATAAACTTGATCGCCGACGTGCAGATAAAACAGCCCTTTGCCTTCCACGAAGAAGCGTACTTCAAAATCGCTGTGGGTATGCTCGGCTAAAAACTTCTGCCGCAAGGCATCTTTATTGGGATGATCGGCGTTCAGGCTGATGACGTCCACCGATTGAAAGCCATATTCTTGTTTGAGTTTGTCTATCGAGCTTTGATAGGCCTTTAGTACCGCATCGGCATCATCCGTCTGCGAAAATTCGCAATCGGCCTGCCAGCGCTCGAACTGTACGCCTATGCCTTGCAGCTGCTCGGCGATGGCTGCAAAGTCGAGAAACGTATGGCCTTGGTGCGGTTTATCGGCAGGGTAAAGGGTTAATGCGCTCATAATCGTGTTACTCCATGTAGGCGAATTTCAACGTCGAATAAAAATTCCAGGGCTTCCAGGTGGCGCAAGGCATCATCTACCGATGCGCCCCAAGTATAAAAACCGTGGCCGGCAATAATATAGCCGTAAACGTCGTGCGTGTGATGGTCCAGGTAATTGTCCACCTTGTCGGCCAACCGGGGAATGTCCTGATCGTTAGCAAAAATCGGGATGGAAATGCGGGTCTCATGGGTATTGATGCCGGCAAACGCCTTGAGCAGTTCGTAATCTTTCAGCACGATCTCATGCTTGAACAAGCGCGCCGTCAAAGTGGCGTTGATCGAATGGGGATGCAGCACCGCCTGGACGTCGGGAAAACGTTGGTACAGTGAAGTATGCAATAGTGTTTCTGCTGAGGGCTTCTTGCCGTCCAGGGAATTGCCTTTGCTGTCGATCAACATGATGTCATCGGTTTGCAAGCGGCCTTTATGGCGGCCGGATACGGTAATCGCGATATTGCCGTCGCTGAGTTTGGCGGAAAAATTGCCGCTGGTGGCGGGCACCCAGCCCTTGCCGTCGATGAAGCGGCCGGCGGCAATCAACTGATCTGCCTTGCGGAAAAATTCGTCGGTTTTTGCTGTCATGGAGTATTTTGCGGATTGCAAAAGAAAAAGAAGAGAAAGAGTTGGCCTGTAAGCCGGGTTCTGTCTTGAACAGCCATTCATCTAGGCGTCAGATCACTCTGACGCTCAAGCAATCTACCCAGGAGCAGCGCGGGCCACGCCAATGCTCCTCTATTTGATCTTGCTCCGGGTGGGGTTTACCCTGCCACACCTGTTACCAGTTGCGCGGTGCGCTCTTACCGCACCATTTCACCCTTACCGGGTTCCGAAGAACCAGGCGGTATAATTTCTGCGGCACTTTCCGTAGGCTCACGCCTCCCAGGCATTACCTGGCACCCTGCCCTATGGAGCCCGGACTTTCCTCCCTTTTATTTGCATAAAACGGCGACTGTTCGGCCAACTCTGTTGTGGATTATACAGGCAAAGCCGGGAAATAGGAGTAATTGCACACTTTAGCTACTCAGAGAGGAATCAGACGGGATGCGATGGATTCGGCAGCCGTAAAAATCGAGTATTGGAGATCGAGAAAGTTTGCTTGATGGGTGATCTCATCTTACCCGAATGTAGGAGTGCTCTAAAGGCTGGAGCTTCCGGCCAATTTGATCCGTAGAACATGTATAACCCACTGACTACAACTTGGCTCAAATCCAACTAAATAATGGTTGGATCCATAGTCTAAATGCGTAACAAGCTTCAAATCACTGGACGGGGGTTTCTCCCGTATGCCGCGCCGAGTACCGGAGCTTTCGGCGGGATTAGCCCGCAGGGGCGACGCATGGATGCGGCGCGTTGACGAAGGGGCAGGAAGCCCCTTTCGTCAACCCTCGCCGAAAGCGAGGAACGCAGGGAACAAGCGGCATCCGGGCCGCCTTTTCTTTGGATACTTTCTTTTGGCGGAGCAAAAGAAAGTATCTCGCCTTCGGGTGCGAGAACCCGATTAAATTAAGCCGTCGCGGTAGCGACACGCATTATTTTGCAAAATATCAAATCCACATGGGCAAAAAATACCCGGCGAGCTATAGGCTATCTGTCCATGGCAATATCTTCTCGTCTTTCGTTTTGTATTGCCAAGTAATAGGTGTATTAGGAAAATACTTCTTTAAAAAGGGCCGTACGTTTGGGCTACCATAATAGGTTAAGCTCCTATCATGATTCCATGACCCTATTGGCTCATAGAACTTAAAATGCACCGAAGCGTTAACGTTAGTGAAAGCCAACACGTCAATAGCCTCTACATTTTCAACCGAAAAAGAAACCCAAGTTTTTAAAGAACTAATAATATTTCCGTTCGTGCTCTCCAAATATATATTAATATTTACCAACATTATTTTTTGAGTTTGAATATTTATAGCCATAGCTGATTGAGTAGGCCCAACCACAACTTCAGTTGCGTTGAATCCGCTCAAAATATCTAAGCGCCTTTTTCTTGCCAACAACGTTGTAACAGTTAACCAAGCAATCAACAAAACGAAAAAAAATTCAAACAAATTAATCATTAGCTTCTTAAGGTTTTAAGGTTAATTAAAGTCATATCGGTTTTCCATAAAATCCATTAACTCACATACAACATTCTCAACGCAATCCATAGATATTTTGAGAAAATCATATGAAACATTAATCTGCGATGAACTCAAATCGAGGCCAACGGCCTTCAGTCCCCTGATCTCCTTTGCCTTATCCTCTGGCATAGAGGATAGGTTAGCGTTAGCATGAACGATACAGTTACGAACTTTATTAAGTTTGTTTAACTCATCCCTACTTGAATCTGATATTTGGAAATCGAACTCCAGCACATGCTTCATGTATTTATTAAACTTTGAAACGAGGGATTTCCCATTAAGGTCTCTGAGATTTAATGCCTTTGATTCCTTAGATTGAGCATAAGAAAGTAACTGAGTTATTGAGTTTTCAAAAAGCGTATAAATTGAAACAACCAGCGGCAACCTAATCAATTTAGGAAACTCCTCTTCAGCAATATCGTAAATGTATCTGTATTCGTAATATTCAGAATATTCGTATTTCTTTAACTCTTCATCCAAATACGCATTACAAACGGCCTTGATCCCAAACTCCAATTGGCTGATATATTCCTGCATCACGAGAAGCTCTACCTTGATCTCAATACCTGGATATCCAATATCCATATTCAAAAAGCCATTCGGTGAGCTCATGTTGTTACGAACGCATACCAAGTAATTACATAACTTTTCATTTATTTACCTCAAAACTTGCTTGTTTGACATAAATATGTACAGTAAAAAATTCACTCACAAACCTCCACCTCAAACACCGTCCCCTTAACCGCCACTACCTTAACCTTAGCCCCAAGCGGACTATCCTCCCCATGCACCTTCCAAACCGTATCGTCGGCCTTAATCTTGCCCTGACCATTCTCGATAGGCGCGATCAGAAAAAAGGTGCGTCCAATGTACTGCGCACCGCGTTGATTTAATAAGGGATGATCGGTGGCATCCACGGCGCGGGTGCGGGCGTATTTACGCCAGCCCAATACCGACAACACCGCCAGTAAGGAAAACATCAATAACTGCACGTTGAACGGCGTGGCCGGCACTAACAGCACTACCGCGCCGACGATGAACGCCGACACCGCCAGCCAGAGAAAAAAGAAGCCGGTAACGACAATTTCCAGGGCTAAAAAGCCGACCGCCAGCACCCACCAGTACCAAAACACGATATCTTGCTCCAACATGATCAGGCCTTTTTGTTTAAGGCTTCTTTAGCCAGTTCGCCGATGCCGCCCAGCGCGCCGATGACGCTGGAGGCTTCCAGCGGCATGAAGATCAGTTTGCTGTTGTTGGCCGAGGCGACGTCTTTTAAAGACTCGATATATTTTTGCGCGACGAAGTAATTGATGGCTTGTACATCGCCTTTGGAAATGGCTTCCGACACCATCATCGTGGCGCGGGCTTCCGCTTCTGCCAGACGTTCGCGGGCTTCGGCGTCGCGGAATGCGGCTTCTTTGCGGCCTTCCGCATCCAAAATCGCACCTTGTTTCAAACCTTCGGCTTTCAGAATTTCCGCTTGCCGCAAGCCTTCGGCTTCCAGAATCTGTGCGCGTTTTTCCCGCTCGGCTTTCATTTGCCGGGCCATGGAATCTACCAAGTCCTTGGGCGGGGCGATGTCTTTGATTTCGATACGGGTGACTTTAATCCCCCAAGGCGAGGTGGCTTCGTCGACCACGTTCAGCAGGCGAGCGTTGATTTCATCGCGGCGCGATAACAGTTCGTCCAGGTCCATGGAACCCATTACGGTACGGATATTGGTCATCACCAGGTTGATCACCGCTACGTCCAGGAAATTGACTTCATACGCCGCTTTGGCAGCATCCATGATCTGGTAAAAAATCACCCCATCCACCCGCACCATGGCGTTGTCTTTGGTAATGACCTCTTGCGACGGCACGTCCAGTACCTGTTCCATCATATTCAACTTGCGACCGATGCGGTCGATGATCGGCATGATGATATTTAAGCCAGGCGTCAAAGTCGCGGTATATTTACCGAAGCGTTCGACGGTGTATTCCATGCCTTGCGGAACAGATTTGACGCTCATGAACACCATCAAAACCGCAAATACCAACAACATTATTGCGAATAAACCAAAGCCGCCCATAGCGCCTCCTAAATTATGAAAATGAATTGTGTATTGCCAACGGTCACGCGGCTAATAATAATGTATGTCTCTTTAACTTGCTGGAAACAGGGTTCCGATTCATGAATACTTTGATCTACTACAGTTTTAACGTGATGATTTTGGCGGCGATTATATTGGTCGTCGGTCTGATTAAACCGAAGTGGATATTGTTGTGGATGGATAAACCCGGCCGCCTGCCTATCATCGCGATTGCCGGTGCCATATTCATGGCCGGCGCGGTGATGTTCGGCGAAGGCAACAAACAAAAACAACAGGAACAAGCTGCGGCCGCGGCCAAGAATCCAGCCCTAAAAGGGGCTGAAGAAGTGCCGGATTTACATTAGTTAGTCAAATGAGTTCGCGCTGCAAATTTCGCTTTTTTGCCCCCCTCTCTCCACTGCCCTTGATGCCGATGGTGTAGTTATGCCGAAATTTGCGGTGGGAATGGTTTGGTTAAACCCTAAAGCTCGCGACCAATTTTTTTAGAATCCGCAAATCGCTGCCTTGGAAGTCGGCTTGGTAGCGTAAGCGAATATAAATCGCGGTGATCCGCTCAATGGCTTCGGCCAAATCCGGGCGCAGTTTTTTGGCGCGTTCCGCAACGGTTTTCGGGCCGTCGCCAATTTCAACTCTTAAGCCGGCTTTACCCAACTTGGCGCAAAACTGCCGGTACAACACTAGGGCAGGGTCTTGGCGGCGCAGGTTGGGCCGCAGCAAGCGCCAAGCCAATACCCCGCCGATACCGGCGACGCTAATCAACAGCCAGTAGCCAAGCTTGACGAAATTATCGACGCCTAAGCTCTGTAAAAACGCTCTCTGATTGACCGTGTCGTAATTGATGATCCAGCGTTGCCAGTTGTAATCGACGCTTTGCCAGAGTTGCCGGCCGCGTTGCAGCCAGGACAAGGTCTTGGCGTCGAGTTGGATCGGGCTGAAATTCACCGCGCCGCTGGCAATTTGTAGATCCACATTCACCCCGCGTTCGATGCGTTCCGGAGCAATGGCGGCAGTCGGATCGAATCTGACCCAACCGCGCCCGTCCAACCACGCTTCCGCCCAGGCATGCGCGTCGGCCTGCCTGATCTCCAGAAAGCCGCCGACGTCGTTGATCTGTCCGCCCTGATAACCGCCGACCACCCGGGCCGGAATCTCCGCCACCCGCAGCAAATACACGAAGGCCGTGGCGTAATGGCTGCAAAAGCCTGCGCGGCGCTCGAACAAAAAGGTCTCTATGGGTTTATCCGGCATCGCCTCCGGACTAAGGGTGTAATGAAAATCTTCCTGGCGGAAATGTTGTAACAAATTACCGATGAACAATTCGGGCTGTGCTGGCTGTCCTTGTAACTGCTTAACCAGTTCGACCACTCTGTCCGATGGTTTGCCAGGTAGTTGCAGGTTTTCCCGGCGCTCGAATTTGCTGATACCGCCGGTGTTATAAACAGGCGACGAGCTGAGTCGATACTCGGCGCGGTCGCCGGGGTTTTTGTTAGTGATTAATTGGTATAAACCGTTGCGGCGTAACCCGCCGCCAAACTCGGTGGGCATCTCGAGTGCAAAAACCCAATTCTGTTTTTGCGGTTCCATCATTAAGGTGTAATCGTAAGTCGCGCCAGTAAAAACTGGTTGATCCGGATTATTCTCCCGGCCTAACACCGGCGGTGCTCGCCAACTTGTGCCATCGGTATTAGCATACACCGGTCCGCGCCAATAGCGCTGGGATGGCGGCGGCAGATCCCCATCGAATTTGACCCGGAAAACCAGTTCCGGCGACAGACTTAATTCGGCAATCGAGCCGGGTTCCAAGGTATTGCTCAGACCACTCTTGGCGCGGGTATCGTCGTCCAGCCAACTCCAATGCGGTGCTTCCAGGCGCGGAAACAACACAAACAAAACCAAGGCCAGCGGCAAACTTTGCAGAATAATCGTCGCCGACGTTCTTAAGGCCGCCATAGTTTGCGGCGTGTGGCTGTTTTGCGTAATCAAAGTAGCCAGCAATACCCCGCACACCAGCAGGATATACACCGCCATCAAGATACTTTCTTCGTACAAAAACTGCGTCACGGCAACGATGAAAGTCAGATAAACGATCACATACACATCGCGCCTGCCGTGTATTTCCAGCAACTTCAAACCCAAGGCCACGACGAACAAACTGGTACCGGCATCCCGGCCAAATACCGAGTGTTGCTGACTGTAAAGCAAGCCAATACCTGTCAACATCAACAAAAAGACGACAACCCGGTTCGGTAAATAATGAGGTCGCCAGATGCCGAGCAAGCGCCAAAGCAGCAGTAGCGTAAAAAAACCGAACAATAGCGGCGGGATATGCCAGGCATGCGGCAACGTGATTAGCCCTATCGAACCCAGCATAAACAACATCAAGCGCGTGGAAGGCAGAAACGGCATGCTCAAAACAGCGCCAAGGCTTGCAGACAGTTACGATAATGCGCGGCGCCGTTGTCCGGCGGCAGACGCAAGCCAGGCAGCAGCAAGCCGTAGCGTAACCCGGTCTGTTCGGCGTCCACCAGCCAACGGCATAGCTGACTGAGGCGCTCTTCGGTGTGATGGCCCGGTGCCTGTTGATAATCCAGCCACAACTCGCTGGAACTGGCACCGCTGTAGTATTTGCTGTGCACACCCTGGCCTTTGGCGAAAGCTTTCCAATGAATTTGCCGAATAGCATCGCCGCGCTGATAGACTCTTACGCCATCAAACTCATCGCCGCTACGGCGGTTTTGACCTGGTCTATCCTGACCGCCGTCGCTGTCCGGAAACGGCAGTTGCTGACTGGCCGGCTTGGGATACACCAGCAAAGGACTATCGAAACGCAAGGGCGCCCAAGCCCGAAACAAGCCCAGAGGGTAGGTGCTGGAAAGGGTTAGGGTGCCAGGCAGCTGCCAACCGCGCTGCCGGGTGGGTTGATACAGTGTGACGGTTTGGCTTTGCTCGGCGGCTAAGCTGATAGACAGCTCGGATTGCAAAGTCAGATCGACAGCAAAACGCGGCTGTGAACCCGGATTGCTGATCTGGAAACTAAACGGTCCGGCTTGGCCAGCAAACACTGCTTGCTGGCGGGCGGGTTGGATTGTTAATCCCGCCAAGGCTTTGAAGCTGTGCAGGATGGTCACAAAAAAAACGCTGGCCAGCAAAAACCCCAGTAAATAAGCCAGATTGTTGTTGTAGACAAAGCCGATCAGTACCTGCAACAAAATCAACAACACAAAAGCGAGACCGCGTTGCGTCGGCAAAATAAACACCCGCCGCTGGGTCAGCACAATCGGCCCGGCGGTTGGAGCCTCGCCGCTAAAAAAGCGCGACAGGTTAAGGCGCTGTTTTAAAGATAAGGCCGCTTCGTTCAAAGTACCGGCACATGCTTGAGAATAGGGGCGACGATGGCCGCCGAGTCGTTGGCGCCCACGTTCAAACGATGCCCGGCCACCGCCGGCAATACCGCTTGCAAGTCTTCCGGCAGCACGGCCTTGCGCTTATCGATCAGCGCCCACGCCTTGGCGGCGGCCAGCAAACCCAGGCCCGCGCGCGGTGAGAGACCGGCGGCAAAGTCCGTGGATTGGCGGCTGAAGGCCAGAATGGCTTGCAGATAATCCAGCAAGGCCGGCGACACATGCACCTGATCCGCCTCCTGTTGCAAGTCCGTTAATTGCGCGGGCAGTAACGCGACTGGCAATTCGTCGATCAATACATGCCGGGGCTGGCCACTCAGCAACTCGCGTTCGGCCTGCCGGCTGGGATAACCCAGTTCAATGCGCATCAAAAACCGGTCTACTTGCGATTCCGGCAATGGGAAAGTGCCGATTTGATGGGCCGGATTTTGGGTGGCTATGACGAAAAACGGTTGCGGTAAGGGATAGGTACGGCCTTCGACCGTCACCTGCCGTTCTTCCATCGCTTCCAACAAGGCACTTTGCGCCTTGGGTGTGGCCCGGTTGATTTCGTCGGCCAGGATCATTTGTTTGAAAATCGGCCCCGGATGAAAACTGAATAGCTGCTGATGGGCATCGAATACCGAGGACCCGACGATGTCGGCCGGCAAAATATCGCTGGTGAATTGAATCCGCTGATATTCCAGACCAAACAAGCGCGCCAACGTGTGAGACAGCGTAGTTTTGCCGACACCGGGAATATCCTCGATCAGCAAATGTCCCCTGGCTAACAGACAACAAACCGCCAGGCGAATTTGTTGATGTTTACCGAGAATGACTTGATTGGCAGCGGCGAGTAAGCGATCGAGAGCAATGTCCATTGTGCAAAAGGCAAGAAAGGTCAATGACTCGAGTATAGATCAGCTTGGTTGCACCTGCTATCGGCTTCATTGTATAAACCAGGGATTGACTATCCGGCCGGCAGAAGCCGGTTATTAAACCATGCAGCCTTGCTGCGGAGAGTGCCATGAAAGACTATGCAGATGTACGCGACCAATTATTGAATATGCTGGAAGACCTGGACGACAGACTGGGAAAAATCACCGAAGACGTCAGACACACCGACAAACCGCTGGCCCAGGACTTTTCCGAACAGGCCGTCGAAACCGAAAATGACGAGGTATTGGACGCACTGGGCAACGCCACGCGCGACGAAGTCGAAAAAATTAAACAAGCCATTTCCCGTATCGATGCCGGCACCTACGGCATTTGCCTGAGCTGCGGCGAACCCATTAAAAAGGAACGCTTGGCTGCGGTGCCCTACGCTAATCAATGCATTCGCTGCGCCGAAAAAAGCCAGCACCGCTAAGCCGATATACCTCTCGCCGGCATAAGGATTGATGCCATGGACGAATAAGCCGGCCGGTTTTGAATTGTGTACTATCCTTGCCGACGATCATTCCTTTTATTGCCGGGACATAAATCATGGATATCGCCGAACTATTGACCTTTTCCGTCAAAAACAAAGCCTCCGACTTGCATCTTTCCGCCGGCTTACCGCCGATGATCCGGGTGGACGGCGATATCCGCCGCATCAATATCCCGTCCTTGAATCACAAGGAAGTCCACGCGCTGATTTACGACATCATGAACGACAAGCAGCGCCGCGATTACGAAGAATTTCTGGAAACCGACTTTTCTTTCGCGTTGCCCGGCGTGGCGCGCTTCCGGGTGAATGCCTTCAATCAGGATAGAGGCGCCGGCGCGGTATTCCGGACCATTCCGTCCAAGGTTTTGACCCTGGAAGACCTGGACGCGCCGAAATTTTTCGCGGAACTGTGTACCAAGCCGCGCGGCCTGATTCTGGTGACCGGTCCGACCGGTTCCGGTAAATCCACCACGCTGGCGGCGATGGTGAATCACATTAATACCAACGATTACGCACATATCCTGACCGTCGAAGACCCTATCGAGTTTGTCCACGAAAGCCAGAAATGCTTGATCAACCAGCGCGAAGTACATCGCGATACCTTAGGTTTCAACGAAGCCTTGCGCTCGGCATTACGGGAAGACCCGGACATCATTCTGGTGGGTGAGATGCGGGATTTGGAAACCATCCGCCTGGCATTGACCGCCGCGGAAACCGGGCACTTGGTATTCGGCACGCTGCATACCACATCCGCAGCGAAAACCATAGACCGGATTATCGACGTATTCCCCGCCGCCGAAAAAGACATGATCAGGGCCATGCTGTCCGAATCCTTGCAGGCGGTTATCTCGCAAACGCTATTGAAAAAAGTCGGCGGCGGCCGAATCGCCGCGCACGAAATCATGGTCGGCACTCCGGCGATTCGCAACCTGATCCGCGAAGCCAAGGTGGCGCAAATGTATTCCGCGATCCAAACCGGCCGCAAAGACGGCATGCAGACCCTGGATCAAAACCTGAAGGAATTGGTCGACAAAGGCTTGATTACTGCGAAAGGCGCGATGGTTAAGGCCGTCAACAAAGATATGTTCCGTTAATTTTAAGGAGGCATCATGGACTTTAAAGCCCTGTTGGCCCTGATGGTGGAAAAGAAAGCGTCGGACTTATTCATCACCGCCGGCCGGCCGCCGTCGATGAAAGTCAACGGCAAGGTCGTCGAAGTGTCCAAAACCGTTTTAACTAGCGAACAGACCATGATGCTGGTGCTCAGCATTATGTCGCAACGCCAACGCGACGAGTTTGAAAACACTCACGAATGCCAGTTTGCCTTAAGCGCCCACAGTTTGGGCCGGTTCCGGGTCAGCGCCTTCACCCAACGCGACTCGGCTGGCATGGTGTTACGCCGTATCGAAACCACCATCCCCAGCGCCGAGGAATTGCACCTGCCGCCGGTGTTGAAAGAACTGATCATGTACAAGCGCGGTCTGGTGATGTTTGTCGGTGCCACCGGCACCGGTAAATCCACCTCGCTGGCGGCCTTGATTCGGCACCGCAATGAAAACAGTAGCGGCCACATCATTTCCATTGAAGACCCTATCGAGTTTATCCATCCGCACAAGGGCTGCATCATTACCCAGCGCGAAGTGGGCCTGGATACCGAATCGTTCGAAGTGGCTTTAAAAAACACCCTGCGGCAAGCGCCGGATGTGATTCTGATCGGTGAGGTCAGAAGCCGGGAAACCATGCAACATGCCATCACCTTCGCGGAAACCGGCCATTTGTGCGTTTGCACCTTGCACGCCAATAACGCCAACCAGGCCATCGACCGTATCCTGCATTTTTTCCCGGAAGAAATGCACAGCCAGCTGTTCATGGATTTGTCTTTGAACCTGCGCGGCATCGTCGCCCAACAATTAATTCAACGCGCCGACGGCAAGGGCCGCTACCCGGCTATTGAGATTTTGCTGAATACCCCGCTGGCATCAGACATGATCCGCAAGGGAGAGGTGCATAAACTAAAAGAGTTGATGAAAAGCTCCCGCGAGCATGGCATGCAGACTTTCGACCAAGCGCTTTACGATCTGTATACGGCGGGTAAAATTGGTTACGATGACGCCTTGCACGCTGCCGACTCCCGCAACGAGGTGCGCCTGATGATTAAACTGGGGGCCGAGAACGTCAACTTCGAAACCGCCGGCATGACCCTGGCCGAAAATGACGACGAGGGAGGCAGTCTTTTTAAATAGCCCTGGATATAACTCGCTTGTATACATTTAGTACTAGTAAAGTCTCGCTACAAAGTGCCGGTTCGGCACTGTTAATTGCACTGTTGGTCGGTTGTGCCTCGCAGCCGCCGGCCGGTGATAAAGCCAATAATCGCGTCCGCACACCCACCCAACAAACAGCACCCAACCAGTCGCGCCAAGCCACCCCGGATTTGCGGCCGTTCGCCAGCGTCGGCGGCTATCACGCTACAGCCGTCACCGGTGATTACGCCGGCTATCCGGCTTTGAACCAGTTCATCGAACAGATGGTGCAAAAGCACGGCTTTAACCGCGAATATCTGCAAGGCCTGTTCTCGCAAGCCAAACGCAAGCAATGGACGCTGGATTATCTGGCCAAATCCGATCAGGGCATGAAAGGCAAACCCAGCAAAGGCGGCTGGACCCGCTACCGCGCGCAATTTCTGGACGACCGGCATATCAACGCCGGCATCAGCTTCTGGCAACAGCATCATATGGCCCTGCAACGCGCCAGCCAGCAATACGGCGTACCTGCCGAATACATCCTGGGCATTATGGCGGTGGAAACCACCTTCGGCAGCTTCGTCGGCAACCATAGAATCATCGACGCCCTGACGACATTGGGTTTTGATTACCAGCGGCGCGGCGAATATTTCCGCAGCGAGCTGGAAAATTTTCTGGTGATGAGCCGCAGTGAAGGCCTGGACCCCGGCAAACCGGTCGGCTCGTTCGCCGGCGCGATGGGCCTGGGCCAATTCATGCCCGGCAGTTTTCTGCAATGGGCGGTGGACTTTAACGGCGACGGCCGCCGCGACCTGTGGAACCCGGAAGACGTAATCGGCAGCGTGGCCAATTATTTTGCTCAGCACGGCTGGCAGCCAGGGCAACCCATCGTCTCGGCTACACGCGGCAGTTTCAGCGGCATAGACAGCCTGGAACCCGGCGCTGACCATGCTTATTCTTTGGATACCTTGGTTAAAGCAGGTGTGGAACCGGCTGACACATGTGCTTGCGATTATCCGTTGCGGCTGTTGTTGCTCAGGCATCAAAGCAAAGACGAATACTTGCTGGGACATCCTAACTTTTATGCGATTACCCGCTACAACCAGAGCACGCACTATGCGATGGCGGTGCATGAGTTGGCGTTGGCGATTAAGAGGGGGTATCAGAGGGTGGCTGTTAATCGGTCTGATGCTGGGTAGGATTTTTGTGTCGCTGGCGCGACGGCTTGATTTAATGTCGGTTCTTGGACCGACAACCGAGATACTTTTCTTTGCTTGTCCAAAGAAAAGTATCCAAAAGAAAAGACACCCGGATGCCGCTTTGATCCTCCGCTCCTCGCTTTTGAACGGGGTTGCCGAAAGGGGCTTCCTGCCCCTTCGGCAACGCGATGCATCCCTGCATCGCCCCTGCGGGCTATTCCGCTCAAAAGCTCCGGTGCTCGGCGCGGCATACGGGAACAAAACCATCCCGATTTCACGATACCCCGTAGGTACGATTAGCGGAGCGTAATCGTACGCAAGACTCACATCCCCCCGATTACGCTTCGCTAATCGGGGCTACGATGCTATAGATAAGTGTCAATCCTTTAGTCTCCATCGGGTAAAACCAGCTGGATTTAATGAGTTGGCCTTTTTGGTCATCGGTTACCGTTGTCATAGTTTTCCGCTGTTTGTATGTAAGTTAAAATTTAAAGTAAGCTTCATGGTTCCATGTATTTTCTAAGGCCCTGTAAATCATCGGGTATATTGGATACATTGGTGCCACATTCATCTTGATTGTTTTCACCGCAAAGCAATTGTTTTAGATTGCTATATTTACTCATTTTTTTTTCAAAAAATTGAAAAAAAATAGAGTCTTGAATAGTAATATTAATGAATTTATCTTTATAGGCGATAAAAACACGCCAAGGTACACTTACACTTTCCTTTGCCCGCTCAAGCTTTTTTGAGGCATCAAATGGAAGCGATAAAAATACATCCACCAGTTCATTCAACTGCTCTGCTGTCATCTGTGCATAGCGGTCTTCGGATTCACTACCAAAATCAGTTTTGTTGCGGTGAAAATGGACTTTGCCATCGGGATATATTTTGATAACGGAAGTAGGAACGCCGCCCCAGGTATGCGTCAACTCGAAAACAGGCTCGGGATTAGTTTCTGCCAAGCTGTTTTGGCATGACAATAAGGTGAAACAGAAGGCTGCAAGGCGCAATAACCAACAGGCATTGCGCTGTATTTTCAAACTATTCAAAATCATATAAAACTCCATCAATTACCGTTATCACGCGCAATAGGGGCCAGGTCTTGCATTAACGCATTATTATTTTTCATGCGGATAATCTCCAGGTTTTATCATTTGCCGCATTGCCAACGGCGGAGGCGTTGACTCCTGTCCATCCGTTGAGCCGATCAACGGTATTATCTCGTTCCCACGCGCCGCGTGGGAATGCAAACCAGCCGCGCTGCGGTCAGCTAAAACCAATCCCGATAAACCGGCAACAATCCATCCTGCCCCGCATAATTCCGGGCACTCGAATACCGCCAATGCTCCGGTAAATCGACATAGCCGCGTTTGACCGGATTCAGGTGGATATAGTCTAATTTCTGCCGCAAGACGTCGGGGTTGTCGATCAACTGCGGATGACTACCTTCTTCCCACAACTGATAATCCCGGTCGGTTTTATGAGCCTTGCGAAACCAGTTCAATTGCTTCAATAAGCGCTCGGCGTTAATGGCTTGCAAATAATCGATCAGCTGGCGCGCGGTGTATAATTTGAAGTGGGCCAATTGATGGGATAAATCGTCAACTTGTACCAGCAAATGCAAGTGATTTTCCAAAATGACGTAGCCGTAAATTCGCCAATTGTGCTGCTGTTGACGGTAAATCAAGGCGTCCAGCACGATTTGCACGGTAGCCGGGCGCGTGAATAACGGTATCCAGTTAAGTACGGTACAGGTTATGAAATGCGGCTGCTGGGATTGGAGAATGCGGTAACGACTGCGGCCCATGGGTTTGACCTCGTTTGCTTGCTTTGTCGTATGTTACCGCTGGCGCGGATAGTCTGCGTTCCCACGCGGCGCGTGGGAACGAGGAAATACTAAATAACATCCAAAGCGAGGTACGGTTTTCTCCCGTATACCGCGCCGAGCACCGCAGCTTTTGAACGGAGCAGCCCGTAGGGGCGATGCATGGATGCATCGCGTTGCCGAAGGGGCAGGAAGCCTCTTTCGGCGACCCCGTTCAAAAGCGAGGAGCACAGGGAATAAGCGGCATCCGGGTGGCCTTTTCTTTGGATACTTTCTTTTGGCGAAGCACAAATTCGCCGGGAGCGAATTTGAACAGCCGTCAGGCTGGCCCGAAGGGCAAAAACCAGGGATGGTTTTCGTAGCGAAAGTATCTCGGCTGTCGGGCCGAGACCCGACTTACAAATAACCCGTCGCGCCAGCGACACAAAAAAACCAAACTCCAGCAAAATCAGGCTTAACTTATTCGGACTGACCAGAGTCATCCAACAACTCAAACTCCTCCCCCTCCCGAGCCAAACAAACCGAAACCTCACCAGCCTGCAACAGCGATGCAAAAATCGCCTCCAAATCCGCATCACTCCGCGTCGGCTCATGATGCGTCAAAAATAACTGTTTAGCGCCCGCCTGCGCCGCGAAATTCATCGCCGAACGATAAGTGCCGTGGCCCCAACCATGCCGGTTGGCGTATTCGGCGTCGGTGTAGGAACTGTCCATAATCAACGCATCGACCCCGGCCATCGCCGCAATCACTTCTTCGTGCTTTTGTTCTATTAATTCCTGCATGGCCGGGTAGCCGGGATGATCGGGCTGATAAGGATTAAGCTGTGGCTCGTAATCGCCGGTAAAAAATAAGGAGCTGCCGTCGGCGTCATCCAGACGATAGCCAAAGTTGTAAACCGGATGATTCAGTACCGTCGGCGTCACCCGTACGCTACCCACGGTAATCGGCGCGCCGGCTTTCAGTGTGAAATAACGCACCTCGGCCTTTAACTGCGCTTCGCTGATCGGGAAGTAACTGTGCTGCAACTGCACATGCATCGCCCGCTCGATGCCTTGATGCGTCAAAGGTTCCAGGCCGCCGTAGATGTTGATGATATTGCCGGGCTTGAACATCGGCAGGAAAAACGGCAAGCCCTGGATATGATCCCAATGGGTATGGGTAATCAGGATATGCGCGGTCAAGGTTTGTTGGGACAGGCTTTGCGCCAGCGCATGGATGCCGGTACCGGCATCCAAAATGATTAAATCGCCAGCGCTACTGGTCACTTCGATACAAGTGGTGTTACCGCCGTATTTGACGGTGCTCGGTCCCGGCGTAGCGATTGAACCACGCACGCCCCAAAATTTGAATTTCATGGCCTGACAGCCTCTGTAGCACTCAATGCGCTTCGTCCCAGTTCTCGCCGCTGCCTGCCTCCACTAATAGAGGCACGTGCAGTTCAGCAGCGCCGGACATGATGCCGCGAATGGTTTCCATATGTTCGTTCAAGCGCGCTTCGGCTACTTCGAATACCAGTTCATCATGTACTTGCATGATCATTTTAACGTCCGGATTATCCGTGCTTATCCAGGCATCGCAAGCCAGCATCGCCCGTTTGATGATGTCGGCAGCGGTGCCTTGCATCGGCGCATTGATGGCGGTGCGCTCGGCATATTGGCGCATCGCGGCGTTGCGGGAGTTAATCTCCGGCAAATACAAACGCCGGCCGAAGATAGTTTCCACGTAGCCTTGCTGTTTGGCCAGTTCCCGGGTGTTGTCCATATATTGCTTCACGCCGGGATAACGGCTGAAGTACAGATCGATATACGCCTGGGCCTGGTTGCGCGGCAAGCCCAATTGCTGGGCCAGTCCAAACGCCGACATGCCGTAAATCAAACCAAAATTGATGGCCTTGGCCGAACGGCGCAAATCGTGAGTCACCTGATCCAGTTCCACTTCGAATACTTCCGCCGCCGTCGCGCGATGCACGTCCACACCTTGCGAAAACGCCGCCAGCAGGCCGGCATCGCCGGACAAATGGGCCATGATCCGCAGTTCGATCTGCGAATAGTCGGCCGCGACAATCTTATAGCCGGGTGGGGCGATAAAAGCCTGCCGAATCTTGCGGCCTTCTTCACTGCGAATCGGGATGTTTTGCAGATTGGGGTCGGATGAGGACAAGCGCCCGGTCGCGGCTACCGCTTGATGATAAGAGGTATGCACCCGGCCGGTGCGATCATTGATCTGCTGCGGCAATTTGTCGGTATACGTGGATTTGAGCTTGCTCATGCTGCGAAAATCCAGAATCAGCTTGGGCAAAGCGTAATCCACGGCCAGTTCCTGCAACACCGATTCATCGGTAGACGGCTGGCCTTTCGGGGTTTTCTTCAGCACAGGCAGGTTCAAGCGGTCGTACAAGATTTCCTGAATCTGCTTGGGTGAACCGAGATTGAACGCCGATCCGGCTAGATCGTGTGCTTGCTGTTCGATGCCTATCATCCGGTTCGCCAGCTCCAGGCTTTGTTGGGCCAGCATCGCGCTGTCGATCAACACGCCGTTTTCTTCGATGCGCGCCAATACGCTAATCAGTGGCACTTCGATCTCGTTATACAACTCCCACAAACGAGGGTGTTGTTGCAATTGCGCGGACAGGGTTTGATGCAGGCGCAAGGTGATGTCGGCATCCTCGGCGGCATATTCGCTGGCTTGCTCGATAGCCACTTCGGCGAAGCCGATCTGCTTGGCGCCCTTGCCGGCCACATCTTCGAAATGAATGGTATCCACCCCCAGGTAATGCTTGGCCAGATCGTCCATATTGTGTTTGGTCGCGGTGCTGTTCAGCACGTACGATTCCAGCATGGTGTCGTGTTGAATGCCGCGTAGTGCGATGCCGTGGTTGACCAACACATGGCTGTCGTATTTCAGGTTTTGGCCCAGCTTGGCTTTTTTTGGATCTTCGAGTAAGGGCTTCAAGGCATCCAAGACGCTTTGCCGGTCAAGTTGGGCCGGTACGCCGGGATAATCGTGCGCCACCGGCAGATAAGCGGCCTGCCCGGCGTCTACCGCAAACGACACGCCGACGATTTGCGCGTCGCTGTAATTCAGGCTGGTGGTTTCGGTGTCAAAGGCAAACAGCTCGGCTTGCCGGAGTTTTTCCAGCCAGGTATCGAAATCGGTTTGGGTGAGGATGGTTTGGTAGTTTCTGGTAAGCGCGGCCTTCGGCTCATTCTCCTCCGCGGGTAAAGGCTGAAATGAGGGGGGGCTACTTTGATTTCCCCTCACCCCTCCCTCTCCCGCTGGAGAGGGGGTTGAACCGTCGCCGTTCAAAGTTTTTAGCCAGCTGCTGAAACCCAAATGGCCCAACTGATTTTTCAGCGCGGCGATGTCCGGCTCCTTGCGTTTCAAATCGTCCAGACTGTAATGCAAGGCCACGTCGCACTTAATGGTGGTCAGTTCGCGGGACAAGGGCAGTTGGCCCAAGGCTTCGCGCAAGTTATCGCCGATTTTGCCCTTGATCTCGTCGGCGCGGGCGATCAGATTATCCAGCGTTTCGTACTCCTGCAACCATTTTGCGGCGGTTTTTGGCCCAACTTTCGGCACGCCGGGAATGTTATCCACCGCATCGCCCATCAGCGCCAGATAATCGATGATTTGCTCCGGCTTTACGCCGAATTTGTCCTGCACACCCTGAATATCCATGCGGGTGTTGGTCATGGTGTTTTCCAGCGTGATTTGCTCGTTGACCAGCTGCGCCATGTCCTTGTCGCCGGTGGAAATAATAACCTCAAAACCTTGCCGCGCGGCGTTTTGCGCCAGACTGCCCAGCACGTCGTCGGCTTCCACGCCGTGTTCGATAATCAGCGGCAAACCCAAGGACCGGATCAAGTCGTGCAAGGGCGCAATCTGCACCCGCAAATCGTCGGGCATCGGTGGCCGATGCGCTTTGTATTGATCGTACAAATCATGTCTGAAAGTCTTGCCTGGCGCGTCGAACACCACGGTAATATAGGGCGTGTTGTAGTCATTGATCAGCTTGCGCAGCATATTGGACACGCCGTAAACAGCGTTAGTCGGTTCGCCCTGGGCATTGGTCAACGGTGGTACGGCGTGAAAGGCGCGAAATAGAAACGACGAGCCGTCGACCAGGATCAATTTGTTGGGAGAGGAATCGGACATGTAAAGTCAACAAGCAAGAATTAGGGTTCCCGCAACGATACAGGGCCACGCTGATGGCTGCAAGTGCGTTATTACCAGTTGGCGCCGGGATGCTTGACTGCTAGGCCGGCTATCGACGATGTTGCATCACACCGTTTGAAAACCGCTTTCTTCGTGAGTTCAGCCATGGCATTACCGCAAACCCAACGCAGAATTAGCCCGGAAGAATATCTTCGGGGATAACTACAGCCCACAATCAAACTCAATTAATCGATGGTGAGGCTTATGCGATGGCGGACGCCAGCGAAAACCATAACTTACTCGCTGGCATCGGCCTCTTAAGCTTAATCCTGCAACACCGTTTTTTGCAGTCTGGCCCGGCGCTTTTTCAGCCAGATCACTACGCCCGTCACCGATAGCATCACGATCACCAGCCCCAGCAGGCACACAAAAATCCGGTAGGGCATGCCGAAGACGTTAGCCATGTGCAAGGCCCCCAACCAGTTAGTCACTGTGTTGCCGGCATACTGGCCGCGGGGCAGTAACAGCAATTTTTTAGCTCCGGTGGTTGCGTCGATTACCAAACGGGTAGTGCCGTGCTTGTCTTGTATATCCAGGCTAGTGCGCACCTGATAAACATAAAACCCTTTGGCCGGGTTATAGCGAAAGCCTGACGGAGACTGAATCACAAATCCTTGCTCACGCGCCGCTTGGTCCATCTGCTCGACGGCTATCCGGTAAGCGTCAGACCAGGCAATTGCTGGCTGCTCCAAGGGTTTGTCCGGATCAGGAAAATCGATCCAGGGTTCGTGATAATCGGTGAATACCGCCCGGGTGACCGGCGCGTAAACAGTATCCGCCAGATTCATATAAACGCTGGACCAGGCGAACACCAACAGCATGGCCCACACCCACAAACCACCGGCACGATGCAAATCAAAGTTTATGCGGAAGCGGGAACCGCGCGCTTTGATTTTCCAGGCCGGCGCCCAGCGTTGCCAAAACGAACGCGGCTTTCCGTGGACAGCCGGCGAGGTGTGTCGTTTTGCAACGGGCAGTGTCAGATAAAATCCCACGAAGCAATCCAAGGTCCACACCAGTGCGGTAATGCCCAAAATCCAGCCGCCGATTTCATCCAACGCCAGAGCATAATGCAGCTTGTAAACAAAGGGCATCAGGTTGATCCAGCCTTCGGAAATCGCTCCCCAAGTGCGGCGGCCCAGTTCTTCGCCGGTATAGGGATTGAGGATCAACTGGGTGAAGCCGAGTTCATAAGGTTTACCGTTAGCAGGATTGCTAAGGGGCTCCAGGTCAACATTCGCGGCATCGTGCTCCAGCCATATTGCCGCGACGCTAGCTTGCGGCACCAACTGTTCGGCCTTGGCTTTCAGCAACGGCGGACTCAAGCGCGGCGAAGCGGATGCCGGAGCGAATAACTGCGGACTGATCAGCTGTTCCAATTCGCTGTAAAACGCCAATAGACTGCCGGTCAAACCGACGATGATCAAAAACACCGTCATCGCCAAACCGGCATAACGGTGCACAACTACCCAAAAGGGGCGGATTTTCATAGCAGCTCCAGGATTTCCATTTCAAGCCGGCAAAGTGCCGGCCATCAGCGGATAAGACGTATCAGACAGTGAAATTCCCACCGGGCTAGCCTAAAAATTTTTGGATCGGGGTTGGAAGCCCGGAGCCGCTATGGCGTGAGGCATCAAAACTCTACCCGCACCGAACCCAGAAACGTCAACGGTTCGCCGGGGCGAATATTCAGCCGATTGCTGGAATGGTCGTAATAGGTTTTGTCGAGTAAGTTGTAGACATTGAGTTGCGGGGTGATTTTGGTGCCACCGTGTTTGAAACTGTAACTAATGCTGGCATCCCAACGCGCATAACCGGGCAATTGAAAGCTGTTGGCGTTGTCGCCCTGCCGTTGGCCGCGGACATAAACGCCGGTACCGAAGTTCAAGCCCCGCAAAAGGCCGTTGTCTATGTCATATTTGGCCCACAGACTGCCAGAATGGCGCGGTGCCGTGGGCAGTTGGTGGCCGGTGTTGCCCGAGTTCGTGGCAATGGCGTTGCCGTCAGCATCATAGATCGCCGCCGAATCCTTGGTGATTTTGGTATCGGTATAGGCATAAGTGCCGATCAAACTCAGGTTCTCGGTAACCCGGCCGGTTATGTCGAGCTCCACGCCACGGCTACGGGCTTCGCCCACCGCTACGCTAAACAAGGGGTTGTTGGGATCGGTGGCCAGCGTGTTTTGTTTAGTCAGATGAAAATAGGCCAGTGTGGAACTCAGGCGGCCATCGAAAAATTCGGTTTTAATACCGCCCTCGAATTGGGTCGCGGTCTGCGGTCCGAACGGTTGGCCGGACGCGGAGCGGCCGCCATTATTACTGCCTATGGACTCCACGTAATTACCGTATAGCGCCAGCCATTGCCAAGGCTGGTAGAGAATGCCAACCCGCGGGCTGAAAAATTCGCTACGGGTATTTTTCATCGAGATTGCGGCATGCGAATTCGACGATTCGCCGCTACCATTTTCTGCCCAGTCGTGACGGCCGCCGCCCAGAATATGCAGCTTATCCCACAAGGTGATTTGGTCCTGAAAATAGACGCCGTACCAGTTATCTTGGGATTTATAGTAAAAGTTTTTCGCGCCGGCCAACGCCGATAGATCGACGCCGTACGCCGGGTTGTTGATATTGATATCCAGGTCCGAATAAGTATCGGCATAGCCCGAAAATCCGCCGCCGTCCTGACTGTTAAAGCGATTTAAATCGAAGCCGACCAGTACGTCATGGTGGGCAAATCCGGTATCGAACTTGCCGGTCAAATCCAGATTGGTGCTGTAGGTCATCCGGTGTATGGGTGTATGCCACAGGCCGCGAGAAAGCGTTTGATTGTCATCAGCCAAGCTATCCGCCCAGAGTATCGATTGATGATATTGCGCGTCGATGTATTGGAAGCGGTTTTTCAACTTCCAGTCTTGGTTGAACTGATACGACCAATCGAAACCCAACAGCACCTTATCCTGAGTATTCGGGTTTTGGCGATTGAACACTGCATCGCCCAGATAGCGATTAATCGGGAGATTGGCCGGACGGTTGCCGATAGCCGGAATGCCGCTATCGCTACCGTCTTCCACCCAGGTATCGTGCTGATATTCGATGTCGAGATTGGTTTCGAAACGGTCGTTGGGACGCCAGGTTAGCGAAGGCGCGACAAACACATGCTCCTGATGCGCGAAATCCCGAAAGGTATCGTTGTCTTTGTATGCGATATTCATCCGATATAACAGCGATTTGTCCGCCAAGAGCGGTCCCGTCGCATCGACCGTGGTGCGGAAGAGGTCGTAAGAGCCGAATTGTTGTTGTACGGAATAATAAGGGGTGTCGAGCGGACGCTTGGTCGCCAGGTTGACCAAACCGCCGGGTTCGATGCGGCCGAATAAGATCGATGCCGGCCCTTTCAGGACCTCCACCCGATCCAGATTGGCGGTTTCCAGGTTGGTGATATAAGGTTGGCGCAGCCCGTTACGATAGGTGCTTTGCCCGGCATCGAAGCCTCGGATCGTGGCGTTGTCGTAAAAACTATAGCCCCCCGATTGCACGCCGCTGACGTTTTTTAAGGCATCGCCGACCGAAATTGCTTGTTGATCGTCCAGCACCGCGCGCGGAATCACTTGGATCGACATCGGCGTTTCCATGATGGGGGTATCGGTTTTGGTCGCGGTACTGGCGATGGGCCGATTGTAGTCGCGGCTATAAGGGTCCGTGAGGTCATACGCAGCCTTACCGGCCACCGTCACCGTCGGCAAAGTATTGGCGCCAGATTGCGGCTCGGGTGCGGCGGCTTTTTCCAAAGTCACCGTGCCGTTGCGGCTGGATTGCACCGCCACGCCGGTGCCCGCCAGCAATTTTCGTAAAGCCTGCTCCGGCGCATATTGGCCGGATACGCCAGGAGAAATAGCGCCGGCGGTCAATTTGCCGTCGGCCACCACTTGAATGCCGGATTTCAGCGAAAACTCCACCAAGGCCTTGTCCAGAGTCTGCGAGCGAATCCGGTAGTCGGCCGCTTGCTCGGCCAGGGCTGTCAAGGCCGGTTCCGCAGCTTGCGCGGCAGAGGATGCCGCCAGCGAAAGCAGCAACAGGCCGCCGGGCAGTCGCGCAGGTGTCTTGAATTTGCGCCGTGGCAAGCGGGTGGCGATAGGTCGTTGATCAGGCATTTGCATCTCCGCAAGATAAATCGTCGTCAGGGTTGCTGGGCAATTCGGCCCATTAACCATCAAGGACGATGGCTTAGCGCATATCCCTAGGCAAAATTAAAAATATTTCACCTCTACGCCACGCTGTATTTATTGTGTTAAGAAACGCGAGTCATTAAACTGGTATTCACGATGTTTTTCGAACAACGGAAGAAGCCGCCATGCCTGTTACCTTACAAGTAAGTCCCGAACTAAAAGCCCAATTGAGCGCGCTTGCCAAGCAAACTCATCGAGATGAAACGGAGCTAGCGAATCAAGCCATCGGCAATTTCATTGCGTGGGAAAATGGCATGCTGGATAAAATCAAGGAAGGGCTTGCTCAAGCGGACCGTGGAGATTTCGTTGACGACGCTGAAATGGCCGCGTTTTTTGAACAACATTCGTTGCCATCAATGAAATGAGACTCCGCTATACCCGGCGAGCCAAGACCGATTTGAGCGAGATATACGACTTTGTGGCTCAAGACAACCGCAATGCTGCAACACGAATTATTACCAAAATTCACGACACGCTGAATAGCTTACTCGCAAATCCTTTCATGGGCCGTCCGGGCCGTATCGACGGCACCCGAGAACTGATCATTACGCATTTTCCGTTCATTGTTGTTTACCGTGTACAGGATAAGGACATTCATGTGCTTGCCATTATTCATACGGCCAGACTTTGGCCGGACACACTCTAACTTTATCCCAGCAACACCCAATAATCGGCAATGCGCCGGGCCCGAATGCCGAAGGTTTGCTCCAGCGCGGATACCGCATCGTCCAACTTGTCGATATTAAACACCGCCGTGATTGGCCGATTTTCCAATTGCGGGTCCGTGACGATCAAACGGCCGGGGCGATAACGATTGATTTGCGCCACCACTTCGGCCAGCGGCGCTTGCACGAAGACCATTTGCCCTTGGCGCCAGGCCAATTCGCGCGCTATGTCGGCCGTGTGCTTGGCGGAGAGCCGGGCGCCTCGATAATGCGCCGACTCGCCGGGCGTCAAGGGTGTGATCTGGTCGGGGTGACTTTCGGTGCTGGTTTCCACCCGGCCCTCGGCGACGGTGACGGCAACATTTTCCGAACGGCGGCCGACGCTGAACGCGGTGCCGGTGACTCGGGCGCGGGCGTCGCCGGCCACCACCCAAAACGGCCGTTGCGGCGCGCGCGTTACTTCGAAAAACGCTTCGCCGCGCAGCAGCGTAATCCGGCGTTCAGCGGCGGTCATTTCGATGCCGACCGCGCTGTCGGTATTCAACAGCAGCCGGGAGCCGTCGGCCAACGTTACTAGGCGCTGTTCGCCGGTGGCGGTGTGATAATCGCTTTGCAGGTTTTGCAGAAGTGTCGATTGCGGGAGCACGGCGATCAAGCCCACACAAGCGGCCAAGGCCGCTGCCATGCTAGCGGTTCGCCGGCGTCGAGGACGCTTGGCGGTCAAGGGTGCCGCGGCTTGCCGGCGAACGGCCTTGGCGGGGGCTTCCAAATCCGCGAATAACGCTTGCACCGTGTCCCAGGCCTCCGCATGCAAGGGGCTGGCGGCCAGCCACGCGGCAAACCGTTCTCGCTCGGCGGCGCCGACATCGTCCGCGCGCAGCCGAAAGAACCAGGCATTGGCTTCGGTAAAGATGCGGTCGGAAGAGGATGCAATCGGGTTAATGGTGGGACTCCGGGTAGTCGGCGGCTAAAAGCTCGGTTGAAAGGGATTGTAAAGCAAAGCCCGAGCCGCTTCGACCGGGTATATTTTCAGCATGGATACTTGAATGGGGAGCGGCTGCGCCGAGAGCTATTTAAACAGCGCTCAAGTATTGGTCAAAAAACTTCGGCACAGCAGCAGCGCTTGGCGCAGATGATATTCGACGGTGCGTTCGGAAATATCCAGTCGCGCGGCGATCTGTTTGTAGCTCAGTTCGTCGGCGCGGTATAACAGAAAAATTTCCCTGGTTCTGTCTGGCAAGCTGGCGATGGCTTGTTGCAATTGTTCTCCCAGATATTGCCTGGCAACGATGTCTTCCGTGTGCGGTTTCGAGTCGGCTATGTCGGTATCCAGCGGCACCATCTCGCGATGTTGCTGGCGTTTGATGCCGCGCAGATGGTCTCGCGCCAGATTGGCGGCGATGGTAAACATGAACGCATTCAAATCCAGAATTTGCCGGGGCTCTTGTTTCAAAAACCGCAGATAGGTTTCCTGCGCCAGCTCCTCGGCCACTTCCCGCGAGCGGACCTGCCAATACAGATATTTTTGTAGTTGCGGGTGGCTGGCGTTGAAAAAATCGGCCAATTCCTGACTGGTGACGGCGTTGTGTGGTTGTGTCATGCCAAATCGAATTCATGCGAGAATTCAATTTTCAGCAAGCTACATGCCATGGCGGCGGAATGCCGGCAATATGAGGTGTTCCGGTAGCCGGGGTCGTTAAATTGGGGCTAAAAACTAAGGCATATGGCCAATCCTATGGGCGATATGACACAGTTGGTTTGTTAGTTTCGCTGCGGTTCGGGTTGGTCGACCAAGGCTGCAATCACCAAATCGCCGCTCACGTTCAAGGTGGTACGGCACATATCCAGAAAGCGGTCCACGCCCAAAATCAAGCCCATGCCCTCGGCCGGAATGCCGACCTGCTGGGTCAATATCATGATCAGCGGCAGCGAGCCGCCGGGCACGCCGGCCGTGCCAATGCCGGCCAATATAGACATCAATACCACTTGCACCTGCTGCGCCAGCGATAAATCGACACCATAAACCTGCGCCAGGAACAGCACGGTAATGCCTTCGAACAAGGCCGTGCCGTTCTGGTTGGCGGTAGAGCCTATCGTCAACACAAAGCGCGCCACTTCCGGCCGCAGTTTTAAATCGTGTTCCGCCAGTTCCAGCGAGCGCGGCAATGTGGCATTCGACGACGCTGTGGCAAATGCGTAGAGATAGACATCCCGGCATTGCCGAAAAAAACTCAGCGGCTGGATCAGAGTAAAAAAGCGCAGTAGCATGCTGTACACCACCACTTGCTGTAGCAGCAGACCGGTTACCACCACCAGCACGTAAAACCCCAAGGAAAACAATATGTGATGCCCGAATTTGAAAGTCGATTGAAACACCAGCGCAAACACGGCAATCGGCGCCAGTTTCATCGCGGTATCGACGACCAACAAGCAGGCGGCATAGGTTTCTTCCAATAAGCCAACCCAACGCGACGGCTTGTCACCATTGGTCGCCGCCAGCGCCGCGCCGAAGGCCAAGGAAAAGAACATCAACGACAACATCTCGCCTTCCAGTGCTTGAGTGGCACTGGCGAACGGATTTTTGGGGATGATCTCCAATAAGGATTGCACCACCGGCTTGGCTTGCGCCACGTTTTGCTGGATTTTATTCACGCCGCCGCTATCGCCCAACATCTGCGAAATATCCAGCCCCACCCCAGGCTGGGCCAGATTGACCAACGAAATCCCCACCGCCACCGACGCCGAACTGGCCAATAGGGTAAAAAACAAAGTACGCTGGGCCACCCGCGCCAATCCGTTATGATTGCTAAGTTGATACACCCCCAGCATCAAACCACTCATCACCATTGGCACCACGATCATGAAAATCAGCCGCAAAAAGACTTGACCGATGGGTTCCATCAAGTAGCGGTTAAAGATTTGCAATGCCTCGCTGTTGGCAAAGCCGTGGCAGACCAGTCCTGCGCACGCGCCCAGCACTAAACTCAGCAGTAATCGGTGGTGGTTTTTCATGACGGAATTAGAACAGTTAGCGGGGATGCTTTGATCTTAGGGGTTTTGTGGATGCTTTGCTTGATTTCTCGCCATGATGGGTTTTGGGTCGAATGAAAATGCTCTGACAATCGACACCACCCCCGCAGTTATTCGAGTCCGCATTTAGCGAGGTTAATGGCGGTGAACATGGCACCTGAATGACGGGAAACAACAAACCAATAAAACTAACGGGAGAAGTACCAAGCAGTCAGATGGAGAATGGGATCGGAAGGGGGCATAAATGGTGGTAAAAGTACCGCCGCTGTAAGTGACTCCGTAGCGAGTGTCGATGTGAATTATTAACTGCTAATAATGTAATCTTGGCGGGGTGTCACGAGCAGCCTAACGCGAGCAAAGTGCAATCCAATGACTACATCTTTTCAATGGCGAAAACGCGAGGGTCGTAGTGCGTAACCACGAAATACTATCGCTAACTTGCGGGATTAAGTGCTAGTGACTAGCGAGTGCTTTAACGCTGGGTTGAGCCCATGCCGGAAAGGCATGGGCTCGGTATTTCATTAATCAATGGCAGTTCTTACTTTTCCAACAACGCAAATTTACCGGGTTTGCCGTTCCATTCGTCGGCGTCTGGTAGAGAGTCTTTCACTTCCGTAATGATAGGCCATTGTTTGGCCAGTTCCGCGTTCAGCGCTGCGAAGTGTTCTTGGCCCTCGGGCAGTTCGTCTTCCGCGTGGATGGCGTTGGCTGGGCACTCGGGTTCACAGAGGGTGCAATCGATACATTCGTCGGGATCGATAACCAGAAAATTGGGACCTTCATGAAAGCAATCGACGGGGCATACGTCAACGCAGTCGGTAAATTTGCATTTGATGCAGTTTTCGGTGATTACAAAAGCCATATTGTTCTTCCAAGGTTAGGTAAATGAACAAGCTGCCGTGCATGGCGGAAGCTTTATGGTTAAAAATGCACCTGCCGCTTAACGCGGCAGGTGGCTGATCGGCAATATTAAGCAGAATAAGGGCCGACAAGATCAGCCCGTATCATGCTTATTTGTCTTTGTTACGTTCCTTAACTTCCTTGATCACCTCTTCCGCGACATTGCGTGGGCAAGCGGTGTAATGCGAGAACTCCATGGAGAACTGGCCGCGACCGGAAGTCATGGTGCGCAAATCGCCAATGTAACCGAACATGTCGCTCAGCGGCACGTCGGCTTTAATACGCACACCGGTAACACCGGCATCTTGCGATTTGATCATGCCGCGGCGACGGTTCAAGTCACCGATTACGTCACCGACATGCGCATCAGGTGTGAATACGTCCACTTTCATGATCGGCTCCAGCAATTGCGGACTACCTTTTGGGATCGATTGACGGTACGCGGCACGGGCAGCGATTTCGAAAGCGATGGATGAGGAGTCAACCGCGTGGAAAGCACCGTCGGTCAGAATGACTTTGAAGTCCAAGCACGGGAAGCCTGCCAACACACCTTTGTCGATACTGGCTTTAAAGCCTTTTTCGACAGCAGGCCAGTATTCGCGAGGTACGTTACCACCGGTCACTTGTGATTCGAATACGAAACCGCTGCCTGCTTCGCCTGGCTCGATGACGTAATCAATTTTCGCGTATTGACCGGAACCGCCCGATTGTTTTTTGTGGGTGTAGCTGTCTTCGATGCGTTGGGTAATGGTTTCGCGGTAAGCCACCTGTGGTTTACCTACGTTGACGTCTACACCGTGGGTACGGCGCAAGATGTCGACTTTAATGTCAAGATGCAGCTCACCCATACCTTTGATGATGGTTTCGCCGGATTCTTGGTCGGTTTCAACGCGGAAAGAGGGATCTTCTTGCACCATTTTGCCCAGCGCAATACCCATTTTTTCGTTGCTGCCTTTGTCTTTCGGTGCAATCGCAATGGAGATAACGGGATCCGGGAATACCATCGGCTCCAATGTGGCCGGTTTGTCGGGATCGCACAGGGTGTGGCCGGTTTGCACGTTTTTCAAACCAATCAACGCGACGATGTCGCCGGCTTGTGCGGTTTCGATCTCATTACGGTCGTTGGCGTGCATTTCCACCATCCGGCCCACACGTTCGGTTTTGCCGGTGTAGGTGTTCAATACCGAGTCGCCTTTTTTCAGCTTGCCGGAATAAACACGGACGAAGTTCAAGGCGCCGAAACGGTCGTCCATGATTTTGAAAACCAGCGCGCGGAACGGACGTTCTGGATCGACAATCGCGTGTTCGCCGGTTGGCACGCCTTCGATATCGGTTTCAGGCTGTGGGTTAACTTCGGTAGGATTCGGCAGGTATTCGATAACGCCATCCAACACCAATTGCACGCCTTTGTTTTTGAACGAAGAGCCGCAATAGGTCGGGAAGAAATCCATCGCGATGGTGCCTTTGCGGATGCAGCGTTTGATTTCTTCGATGGTAGGTTCTTCGCCTTCCAGATATTTTTCCATGATCTCGTCGTCTTGGTCCGCGACTGAATCGATCAGTTTCGCGCGCCATTCTTCGACTTGTTCCACCATGTTGGCTGGAACATCTTGGATTTCGTATTTCATTGGATCGCCGGAGTTATCCCAAACCCAGGCTTTGCGGGTCAACAGGTCGACCACGCCGACGAAATTATCTTCTTCGCCGATAGGCAAGGTCATGACGACCGGTTTTGCACCCAGTACGTCTTCGACTTGCTTGATGACGCGATAGAAATCCGCGCCCAATCTGTCCAGCTTGTTGACGTAAATGATACGAGAAACTTTCGAGTCGTTCGCATAGCGCCAGTTGGTTTCGGATTGAGGTTCAACGCCGCCGGAACCGCAGAATACGCCGATGCCGCCGTCCAATACTTTCAAGGAACGATAAACTTCGATAGTAAAGTCAACGTGGCCCGGGGTGTCGATGATGTTGAAGCGGTGTGGTTCAAATTGCTTGGTGCTGCCCGCCCAAGAACAGGTAGTGGCCGCTGACTGAATGGTGATACCGCGCTCGGCTTCCTGAGCCATGAAGTCCATGGTTGATTCGCCTTCGTGAACTTCACCGATTTTGTGGATTTTTCCGGTCAGCTTCAAAATCCGCTCGGTGGTCGTGGTTTTACCGGCATCGACGTGAGCGAAGATGCCGATGTTTCTGTAAAGCGATAGATCAGTCATGGTTATACTCTAAAAATGGACATAAAAACTTTTAAACCCCAGCACCATTGCCACGGTTGGTTGTGGATCACATAGCTGCTAGTCTAGCGAAGTATGCGGCCGGTCTTCGCTTTGCAAGGTCTGAGGCGAAATTCACACGGCTTCTTCAAAGACAGGGTCAATGAAAATCTTCACATTCTAACCGAAAAATAACAAAAAGCAGAATGTCAATTGTGTGAATTAGCTAAGAAGGCTATTAGAACGGATTTGCAGCTCCCGGAGTTGCATCAATACATAAAGCGACTGCAGGCAAGGACAGTCTAAACCTTGCCGCTGGGCGGCGCGCACCGCGTTGCCGAGAATGGCTTCGGTTTCCATGGTCTGTCCGCGTTCGAAATCCAGTAGCATGCTGGTTTTATAGGGCGGCATATCACGGGTCAGAGCAATGTGATTTTCGATAATATTGGCCGGTAGCGGGTGGCCGCAAGCCGCGGCAATACTGCAGACTTCCTGCATCACGCGGCGCACAAAATTTTCCTGATTCTGCAATATCGCCTGAGTTGCCAATCCGCCGGACAGTACCGATAGCGGATTAAACGGTGCATTCCACACACACTTTTGCCAGCGGCTGGCGACAATATCTTCACTAATCGCGCATTCGATGCCGGCTTGTAGGAACAAATCGCGCAAATGCGATGTTTTAGGTTCGTGGCTATCTGACAGATTACCCAGAATCAACTTGCCGTAAGCCAAGTGGCTAATCTCGCCGGGAGTCAGCCGGTTACAGCAAATAAATGCCAAGCCGCTGATTAACAGATTGTCCGGGAAAGCTTGCTGCAGCTCCTGTTCAATCTCGACACCGTTTTGGATCAGCACAATTACTGTTTGCGGAGCGACTGCATCACGAATCAGCGCAACTCGATCAATGTCCAAGGTTACCTTGCTGCATAAAATCAGGTAATCGGCTTGACCATCGTAGTTCGCGGCATCGCGCAATACCAGGCTAGGCATGAATTGCCAGCAGCCCAGAGCATGGCTTTTTATACGATACCCATGCTGTCTGATGACATCATAATCGGAGCGGCACACCACTGAGACTTCCGCGCCAGCCTTAGCCAACAGGCCACCGTAAAAGCCGCCGATAGCGCCGGCACCCACGATCAATACCTTGTTGTTCATGTTTCGTCAGCCAGGATCTGCTTTAAAAACGGAATGGTTAATTTGCGTTGCGCGGCCAAGGTGGCGCGGTCGATTTTTTCCAGAAGTAACCATAGCGCTGCTAAATCGTGAACATAATGATTCAGCAAAAATCGCCCCACTGCCGGCGGAATGTCGAAGCCCAAAAAATGGGCTTTATAAGTCAGCGCTTCGATTAGCTGATCGTCGCGCAAAGGCTGGATTTTTAAGGTCAGTCCCCAAGCCATCCGGGTTTTCAGGTCGGGTAAGTCAAAGCCCAAAAACTTTGGCGGGCAATCGGCAGCCAGCAGCAATTTATGATTGTTCTGCCGATGCGTATTATAAAAAGCAAACAGCGCGTGTTCCCAGTCGAGGTGGCCGGCCAGCGCTTGCATATTGTCGAAACAGACCAATTCCAGATCTTCCAGGCCGTCCAACAAGGTCGGTGCCGGCAAATGGTCGATGTCAAAAGCCAGATAGAACGGGTCTTTACCCGCCAGTTTGGCTTGCTGGCAACAGGCCTGCAACAAGTGGCTTTTCCCGCTGCCGGCATCGCCCCAGATAAAAATTTGCTGTTCCTGGCCGTTCTCTGCCAGGGCCTGCAACTGCGTGACGATTTCGGCGTTATTGCCGGGAAAAAAACTGGCAAAGGTCTGATCGTTCTGAAACTCGAATTGTAACGGGACTTGCATGCCGCTGGTGCTCAGGCTTTTTCCGCTTTGTAGACATACAGGCCGGCGCCGAAGCACAGCAGCAGGCTGAACAACACTTCCAGCAGCGCATAAGGCCGTTCTATTTGATTGACATAGGCTTCAGCGGCGCCATGCGCGAAATACGGTAGGCTCAAATAACACATCCAGGTGCAGCTTTTCAGGTTGCGGTTTAATAAGCCTTTAAACGGCAGCAATAGCGGTCCGGCCGAGATTAACAACAGCAAAGCAGTGGGCAACTTGTTCGATGGTGACAATAGCGTATGCCAAGCCATCATTAACAAAAACAGGCCGAAGAAGCCCATCAAGGCCGCGTAATAGTAATAGATTCGTTGCATGAGAGCGGCAAATGGCCAGAGTGATAGAGTTAAGCTGATCTATTATCACAAAGTCTCTGCAATAATGCAGTGTCGCTCGTTTTTTAACCCACAAAGGAGATAGTCATGATTCGAAAACTTTGCTCCATAACCGCTGCCGGCTTGCTGAGTTTTAGCGTGCTGGCCGCCGATAGCTATACCATCGATAGCCATCACACCTTCCCCAGCTTTGAAATCAGCCATTTGGGTTTTTCCACGCAACGCGGCCGTTTTAACGAAACCAGCGGCAAAGTAACGCTGGATACCGCAGCGGGCAAAGGCAGCATAGACATCAGCGTCAATACCGCGTCTATCAGTACCGGTTTGAAGGATTTGGAAGAGCATTTGCGCGGTAAGGAGTTTTTCGATAGCGAGCAATATCCGCTGATGGTCTTTAAATCTGACAAGCTCAGTTTTCAAGGCGAAAAATTGGTCGGTGCGGATGGCATTTTGACCTTGCACGGCATCAGCAAGCCGGTGCATTTGGACGTTGAGCACTTTTACTGCGGGATGAATGTCATCAGATTAAAGTACACCTGCGGCGCCGATGCGGTCGGCACGATAAAACGCTCGGAGTTTGGTATCGACAAATATGTGCCGGCAGTGGGCGATGAGGTCAAGGTGCTCATCCAGGTTGAAGCTGTTAAGGATTAAGTTGCCCAGCGCTTTGCTCAATGCCGAGCCAATCTTTACCTCGCGCCGAAATCGGGTGTTACACAACGCTTTTAATGCTTAGCCGGGGACGGGGATGGAAATAAGCTTAGCCAATGCGGCCGACATCCCGGCGCTTTGTCAGCTACTAGGCGAATTATTCAGTCAAGAAGCCGAGTTCCAGCCCGATTATGCGGCTCAACATCGGGGCTTGGCGCGCATCATCGCCGACCCAAACATCGGTCATATTCTGGTGGCGCGGCATGAATGCCAAATTGTCGGTATGGTGAATCTGCTTTACACCGTCTCCACCGCGCTGGGCGAACGGGTGGCCTGGCTGGAAGATATGGTCGTGTCAAGCGAGGTTCGCGGCCTAGGCCTGGGTAGCCGGTTGTTGGAACACGCGGTCGCGTTTGCCCGCCAAAATGGCTGTCGCCGGCTCAGTTTGTTGACCGACGCCGATAATCTGCATGCTCAGCGTTTTTACCAGCGACAAGGTTTCAGCGCGTCTCAAATGTTGCCCATGCGCTTGGTTTTTTGAATAACAGTGCCGCATTGCGCAAAAATGGCCCGTTTTTGTGGTCGGGGGCAACGTGCGGATGGGTAATGATGTTTATCCCGCTTTATCCCTGGGTTGCAGAAAAATGGCTGGCGACGATGTTTTTTCCATGTCGCCGGTGATCATCAAGGACGTGCTGCCGGCCCTGCTCAACAACTCGCCCGGTTTGTCGCCGATTACTACCCGGCCCTCAGCTCGAACGGAATGTTCGGGATAAATAGGGCCTGGTTAAGAGGATTTCGCTAAAAAATAACGTCCCGAATGACTTTTCCCGCCAAACCGTTCATGCTCGATTCGCATGGATGCAGGAGTGAGAGCAAGTGTCGAGAATTCAGTCGATACATGAACGGTTTGGGGTGGTGGATGCGCGGAGTTTTTCGTCCATCCTTATCCTTAGCGGCTTTTAGAACTCATATTTCAACGAACCCAATACGCTGATGGGTGAGCCGGGAATACTGGTGTGGCGTCCGCCCGACGTATTTGCGTAGTAATCCTTATCCAAAACATTATTGATGTTCAGCTGCAAAGTAAGCTCGTGTTGACCAATGCGAGGGCTATACGACGCCATCGCATCCACACGAGCATAGCCGGGCAACGAGCAGGTATTGGCGGTGTCGCATGGCCGGCTACCAACTGCAACAGCACCTAAGCCCGCTTTAAAAGTATCGGTAAACTGCCAGGTACCCCACAGGCTGCCCTGGTGCTCGGGTACATTCTCCAAGCGATTGCCTTTTAGTCCGCTGAAGCTTTGCACATAATTAACTTGGGTATAGGCATAAGTCCCCAACAAATGCAGTTGCTCGGTAATTTGCCCAGCCAGATCCAACTCAATACCTTTACTGCGGATTTTGCCGGCCAGAATCTGGTAGTCGGGATTGGCTTCGTTAGGATCGTCGGTTAGCAGATTGCTCTTGGTTAAATGAAAAAACGCCAGGGTCGATGAAAAGCGCTTGTCCTGCGACTCTGTCTTCAGGCCGATTTCATATTGCTTACCAATCTGCGGCGCAAAACTGGTGCCGCCGACGCTCACGCCATTGTTGCCGCTGAAAGATTTAGTGTAACTGCCGTAAATCGACAGCCAATCCTGGACTTGGTAAAGAATACCGGCTCTCGGGCTAAAAGCGTTGTCTTCCCGCTCTATCCGTCCGGCTTTGGCCGCATCCAGGGACGTAGTCGAGGCGATAGCGCCGGTGGTGACGTTGTCGTAGCGACCGCCCAACAAAATGTGCAGCTTATCAAATAGCGTTATCTGGTCCTGGGCGTATGCGCCCACCCACGATTCCTCGCGATAAAAGAATCTGTTGTAGGTCGACAAAGCGGCAAAGTTTACTTGCCCATAAACCGGATTGTATATGTTGATAGAAGCAGCCGAGCCATTTGCCGATGGTGCCTCGGTCGTGGCGTGAAAGCCGTCGACACCAACCAACAGGTTATGCTTGCTGCCCAGGAGGTCGAATTTACCGTTCAAATCGATGTTGCCGGAATGGGTCCTTACATCTTGTACACCCACGGAGGCGGAACGATTAAGAATGCGGTTGTTAGCCTGTAAGCCACCGTTGAAAATGGCCGGACCGCTTAGCGACCAATCCTTAAACAGATAACGCTGGGTGATTTTCCAATCGTCGTTAAAGCGGTAAGTCCAGTCGTAGCCCACCAGCGTACTTTCCACGGTTTGGCGCTGAAAGCCATCTTTTAGACTGCGGTCGAAGGGAATGGCTGCCGGGCGGTTGCCAATCGCGGGAATGCCGAAATCCGCGTTGAAATTATCATGTTTATATTCCAGCTCAAGATTGGTTTCGAATTTTTCATTCGGCCGCCAGGTAACGACCGGTGCCACAAACACGCGCTCGTTGCCGACAAAATCCCGGAACGACTGATTGTCCGTGTAAGAGCCATTGAATCGATAGAGCAGCGTTTTGTCGTCATTAATTGGTCCGGTGGCATCGACCAGGCTGCGATATTGATCGTAAGAGCCGAACTGTTGTTGCAGAGAATAGTAAGCAGTATCCAGCGGTTTCTTGGTCACATAATTCACCAAGCCGCCGGGCTCGATCCGGCCGTAAAGCACTGCGGCCGGGCCTTTTAATATCTCCACCTGCTCGATATTGGCAATATCGTAAATGTCTTGGCGATTGAACAAGCCATTGCGGTAGGCATCGCCAAAACCGGAACCGGCAAGGCCGCGAATGATGAAGTTGTCGTACAAAAATCCCCCGCCCGTGCGGCCCAATACGCCGCTGACATGGCCGTTTACTGCGTCGGGCAAGGTCATGGACTGTTTGTCCGCCAGCACGGCTTTAGGCACTACCTGAATCGAAACCGGGGTTTCCATGATTGGTGTATCGGTCTTGGTGGCCGTCGTGGCATTGGGGCGGTTGTAATCGGTATTGTAGGGATCGGTGGCGTTGTAAACCGTCTGACCGATAACATTCACCGGTTGTAACATCGTCGCGTCCTTGCCCGCCGCCTTGATCGATACCGAACCGTCACCGGCAATCGCAAAACTCAGGCCGCTGGCCGACAGCAGTTTACTGAGTGCTTCGTTTAGCGTCATCGTGCCTCGTAACGCCGGTCCGTTGCGGCCTGTCACACTATCGTGAGCGTAAAAAATTTGTACGCCGGATTGCGCCGCCAGTTTTGGCAACGCCGCCGCCAGTTCCTGGGCCGGGATGTCAAAGCTGTAGGTAGTTTCGGTTGCCCGCACTTCGCAGGCAGTGGCCAATAAGGCGCCGAGCAACGCTGGTTGTATTAAAAACTTCATCCATCTTCTCCTTTTGCTTGGGTTTCCAGAATGAAACGTACCAAGCCGAAAAAGACGCCAAAAATTATGGGAGGGGAAAACGCGCTGTGTGGTCTTAGCGGCCTCAGCGTCCGGCCAATATTACCTGTCCCGGCGAAGGCCGCTGAATATTGACCGGCAGCGTCATCGCGATCACATTCAGCGCGCCGTCGAGATTACCGATATGGAAGGTGCCGCTGACCCTTAGCTTGGCCAGGCTCGGGTCGGCCAGGGTCAAGCGCGTGTCGTGAAAGCGTTCCAGTTCGCTTAATACCTCATCCAGCCGCCGGTTTTCGAACACCAGTTGGCCGCGTAGCCAGGCTGTGATAGTGGCCGGTTTGTCTTGGCTTTCCAGAAAGTCGCCGCGCTGATCGTAAGCGAGTACTTGATTGGCGCTGATTTCCCGGCTGCCGCTCGTCACAATCTTTACCGCGCCTTCCAGCACCGCGACAGCGACCTGCCGATTTTGCAAGCGCACGTCAAACTCGGTGCCAATATCAACGATACTGCCATGGCCGGCCTGCACCTCAAACGGCTGTTGCGGGTTGTGGGCCACACTAAAAAATGCCTCGCCCTTGATCAATTCAACCGAGCGCCGCCAACGGTTGACTCGCAGAGTCAGCTCGGTATCGCCGCTCAGTTCCAAACGCGAGCCGTCGGCCAGGTGTACGGTTTGGCGGCTGCCGCGCTCGGTTGCATAGTGGCGAGGGTAGCCGTACCAGCCGTACTCGGAAAAAGTCGCTATGCCCAAGCCCAATAGCAGCGAAGCGGCTAACGCCAGCGTGCTAAGGCGGCGCGTTCGCTTGTGAGGTGCCCGGTAGCTCAGCGCTTGCCGACGCACCGGAAAATCCCGGCCCTTATAGCGATCCAGTTTGTTCCAACGGCTGGCCAACTGCTGATAAATGCGTCGCCGGTCTTCGCCTAGCGCCAGCCACTCTGCGAAGGCCTGGCGATCTGCAGGCGTGCAGGTAGCCGAATCCAGCCGCAGAATCCACTCTATGGCTTGTTGCTGCAAAACGGTTGAGGTCTGGATGTTGGGCATGTTAAACAGAGGACATTAGGTTGCGCTTGCCGAGCATTATCACGTAGCCGCCCAACATTTAAAATCCGGCAAATGAAGCGGTGAGAAAAACCGCTGCCCCGCCCATGCGCTTAGTCATCCAACGAAGCAAAGCGCAGCAGAACGTGTTGCGCGGCGATCCCGAGCAAACGCACGGAATTACGTTCGGAAACGCCCAGTCGCCGGCCAATTTCCTTGTGTGACAATCCTTCCAGCCGGTAAAGCACGAAAACGTTGCGGGTTGCCTCCGGCAATTCCTGCAAAATGCTGTTTAAGGCATGCAACTCCTGCTGCGAGGCTAATTTATCTTCCGGTAATGGCTCGGGAGTCGGTATGGCATGCAGTACCTGGTCGTCGCCGTTGATTTCGGCATGAAAACGGTCGCGGACGTTTTGCCGGCGATGTTGATCGACGCTGAGATTGGCGATCGTTCGATATAGAAAGGCTCTGGCATTATCGATTGACTCCGGTTCGGGGTGCTGCATCAGCCGCAAATACGCTTCCTGTACCAAATCGTCGGCAAACTCATTGCCGCTACGCAGGCCGGCAAACACCCGGAGTTCCTGGCTATGCCGCTGAAATAGCCGATCAAACAGCGATGGTTTGGATTTTGGCACTAACAAGACTCGGTGACGAAAAAGATAACGGTTAGGCAAACTACCAAGCTGGGCTGGACTTAACGGCATGGCAGCCGGACCAATTCCGGTTTGGTGGGGTTGATCGAACGGAATACCTCGCAAAAAACATTCCATCCGGCCGGATTCAAATCGATAGACAGGTTTTGGCTGCGATTAAACCGTTTGCAAACAGTAGCTTGAGTTACCCGTAACGGTGGTTGCTTGTGTTTGGGCGGCGGGAGTTTTTGTGGAACCGGGTGCGTTAGATCACGCAAAATGGCTTTTAGATACGCCAAATCACACAGGCTTTTTCCGCATTATCAATTTCAGGGGCAATTGCCGAGCGCGGCATGCTCAAACCTGAGCAATCCTGCTGCCGTTAGTCGAGAATTCCCCCTTGTATTCCCAGGCCAGGTCCCTAACAATATCTTCAAGCAACGCAAGCATAGTTGGGAGCGAGTCATGGCGTTACAGCAAGAGCAAGACAGTTTTTATCTGAGCGAAGAGGAGTATCTGACCACGGAGATCCATTCCGACGTTAAGCGCGAATATATCGACGGCCGGATTTATGCGATGGCCGGGGCCGGCTATAACCACAACTGTATCTCGGCCAATATTTTGGGCGAGTTCCGAAACCATTTGAAAGGCACGCCCTGTGCAACGTTCATGGCCGACATTAAAGTGCGGATGGGTAAGGATTACGTTTATCCCGATGTACTGGTGGATTGCAGCAAAATGGCCGGCGACGATGTTTTTTCCACTTCGCCGGTCATCATCGTCGAAGTACTGTCGCGCTCGACCCGCAAAACCGACACCACCACCAAACTGCTGCGCTACATCAATTTGCCGTCCTTGCAGGAGTATGTGTTGATAGAACAGGACATCGTTTCGGTGCAGGTGTTGCGCCGGAACAAGCACTGGCTGTCGGAATATTATTTTTTGGGCGATGCGGTGACTTTCGAATCCATAGGTTTGACCTTAAACGTGGAAGACATTTACGACCGAGTCGATAACCGTGATATGAACGAATTCAGGCAAGAAAAGGGTTGATCCGTCGTCGGTGTGGGCGTCATAAACGTAAGTCGGGTTAGCGCGATAGAGCGTAACCCGGCCTATGTGACTAAAACTCCACCTTTACCGAGCCCAAGAAAGTCCGGGGCGCACCAGGCATGGTTTGGTAAATAAAATTACCGTAACCGTTGCTGGATGCGATGTATTCCTTATTCAAAAGATTTTCTATGTTGAATTGCCAGGTTATACGGGAAGGTCCGGCTTTGTGCTGGTACTTCAACATCGTATCGACGCGGGTATAGCCGGGTATTTCGAAGCTGTTATCGACATCCCCTGAGCGCTTGTCAACCACGTATACACCTGCCCCGGCGCTGAAGCCCTGTGCCCCCAGACCTGAAAAATCATAGGTGGACCATAAACTGGCGGTATTTCTGGGGATATTCTCCAGGCGATTGCCGGCTTTGCCCACGCCGCTGAACGGAGACTCGTTGCCGCTGGTGACAACTGCGCCGATGTAGGTATAAGTGCCAATGATGTTCCAGTAATCGGTCAACTGCCCTTGCAAGTCGAACTCGATGCCTCGACTGCGTGCCGCGCCGATTGTGGCGTAAAAGCTGTTGTTAGGGGCCGGCAGTTGCGATTTGATATTGCTTTTGGTCAATTCGAAGAACGCCAGATTGGCGCGCAATTGTCCATCCAACCATTCGCCTTTCAAGCCAAACTCCATTTCCTTGGATTTTTCCGGGGCGAAGGCGGAACCGTCGATAGGCCGTCCGGCATTAAAGGCGTTGAAGCCATTAACGTAATTGACGTAAGCACCCAGCCACGGCACGGGTTGGTACAACAAGCCTATGCGCGGACTAAAGTTGTCGTCGTCGGTGTGATTAGTGGAAACGCCTTGCGCATCGTAATTGCTGTGCATGGCATTATCGAAGCGTCCGCCCAGCAATAAATGCCATTGATTCCATAACGAAATTTGGTCTTGAACGTAAATGCCGTACCACTCATTGACAGTATCGTTCTGTCCTCCTAGCGGCAGGTCCAGCAACTCGGTATATCCGTATTGCGGGTTGAAGATATTGATATGGGGAGCGGTCGCATAAGCGCTAAACAGATTTCTGTTTTTGGAATGGTAGTAATCCGCACCCAGCAAAACAGCATGTTTCAACGCTCCCGTCTCGAAGTGACCGGTTATATCCACGGTGCCATAGTGATTTTGAAAATCGTCGCTGGTTTTGATAAACCCTCTAGCCAAATTTCCCAAAAGATCGGTATTTTCATTCGAAGAAGTCTGCGCGGTTAAAAACGTTTGGTTATGGGTTGAATATTTTGCCCGCACTTTCCAGTCTTGATTAAACTCGTGGGTCAGGGTTAAGCCGCCGGTATAAGCCTCTTTGTCGGCAAAGTCGGTCGGTTCGTTGCCGGAAAAGTGAAATGGAATTTTGCCGGGGATTGCTCCCGACTGCTGCAAGCTGTAAGGGATGCCGGAATCGGCGACGTCTTTAACGTTCTGATACATAAAATCCAGATCCAGCCGGGTATGGTCGGTAATGTTCCAGCTTAGGCTGGGCGCTACAAAGTCGCGGGTGACCGGATGATTGTCCCTAAACGTCGCGCTGTCCAAATGCTCGTAATTCAGACGATAGGCCAATGCACCGTCTGCGGTGATTTTATTGGTGGCATCCAGCAGGGTGCGGTAAGTATCGAAGGAACCAAATTGCTGTTGAAGCGAATAATAAGCATCGGTACGGGGCCGTTTGGTGACGATATTGACCAGACCGCCCGGTTGGGCGCGGCCGTACAACATGGCCGAAGGCCCTTTAAGCACCTCAATGCGTTCGGCGTTAGCCAGTGAAATAGGCGTGTTGGGAGTTAAAACGCCGTCACGATAAATATTATTGGTGTTGGCGAAACCGCGAATATAGAGATTTTCGTCTTTGTCGTTGCCGAAGCCCCAGCCTTTCGCAACGCCGCTGACGTTTTTCAGGGCGTTTTCCAGACCGATGGCTTGCTGGTCGTCGATGACGGCTTTGGGTAGCACTTGTACGGAAATCGGGGTATCGAACAGCGGCGTATCGGTTTTGGTCCCGGTCACGGCGTTGGAGACTGAGTAATCCTTGTTGTAAGGATCGCTCGGGTCACTCGTGCCTTTGACTAACACAGCGCCTAACGTTGTCGCATCGCTGCCGGAGGATGCTGGTTTCAACGTCACAGTACCATCTGCGCCAATACTATAAGTCAAGCCGCTGCCGTTTATTAACTGACGGACCGCTTCCTCGACGCTAAATTCGCCTCGCAGCGCCGGGCTGGTCTTGCCGGCGGCGGATTGTTCGGCATACAGCATCGCTCTGCCGGATTGATTTGCCAGTTGTTGAAGCGCGGAGGCCAAACTTTGGGCGGGAATATCGAAATGGCGTTTGTCGTCCTCGGCGTAGGCTTGCGCCGAGATCAGCGCGATTGCGGTCGCCAGGCGTTTTATCGTCAATGTCATGCTCCATGTCTCCATTGGTTAAGGGGTCATGGGCATAGACGCAGTCGATCAAAAAAGCCGCCAGCAAAACGATAGTTTATTTTGTGACGACCGGCGTTAAGGGCGAATGATTGAGTCGGCCTTAGGTATGGCAGCTATTCCCGTTTGGGCTAGGCGCTTTGGCTGTGCTCGGGGCTGGTGTTGTCAACGCCCGTTGGGTCACGTCTTAAACGGGTATGTAGCCAAGCTGCATAAAGGCGAACAGTTTTCAAACCCCGAGTCAATCATTCGCCCTGCGCGATGATGCCGCTTCCAGCACGATTTCGCGCTCGCCGACATGTTTGACTTTGACCGGCAATAACATGGCAACCGCGTTCAGCATATTGTCCAGTTGCTCGGTGCGGAAGCTGCCGTTGACGCGCAGTTCGGCCAGTTTAGGATCGGGCAGGCGGATTTGTACGTCGTGATAACGGCCGATTTCCGCCAGCGCTTCGCCAAGAGGCCGGCCGCGAAAAATCAGCTGGCCCTGCCGCCAGGCGGTTACGGTGGCGATGTCGGATTGCAAGGCTTCGACGAAGCGCTGGTCATGGCTATACGCCAACTGCTGACCGGCGTGCAATTCGCGGCTGCTGCCTTGGCCGGTCATTTCCACCAAACCGTCCTGCACAGCGACGCTGACCCGGTCGGATTGTTTGTAGACATCGAATGCCGTACCGATGTCGCGCACGCTGACATTGCCAACATGCACGGTGAATGGCCTTTCGGCATCGTGAGTCACGTTAAAAAAAGCCTCGCCGCGCACCAGATCGACATGGCGCTGACGACGGTTGAAATGCACTCGCACCTCGGTGTCGGTGTTGAGTTCCAGGCTGGAGCCGTCTGCTAGCGTCACGGTCTGTCTTTGGCCCTTGCCGGTGCCATAGCTATGGGGGAATCCGTACCAACCTTGCGGCGAGAATAACGCCAGGCCGACGCCCAGCAAGACAATCGCGGCAGCGCTATAGCTTGCCCAACGCAGCCAAACCGGCTTGCGAGTAGGCGGCCGGTAACGCAAGGCCTGGTTGCGCGCCAGGAAGGCCTGTTGTTTGAAGGGTTCCATCCAGGCCCATTGCGCTTCAACCTGTTGGTAAGCCTGCCCATGCAGTGGATCGGCTGCCAGCCAATCAGCAAATTCCTGGCGGATTTGCGGGTTGCCGGGCGCATCGCGCAGACGCAGCAACCAGCTTATCGCTTGCTCGCGGGTCGCTTGGCTGCAAGATTGAATGCTGGTCACGCTGGTCTTCTGTTCAATTGAGTGGGGCAGCAGTTTACCGGACATAGGCATAGACGGGCTAGACGGCAATTACCGCCAAGCGTGCTCCGGTTCTTCGCTGAGCTTGGCGCTGATGTGCTGCATTGCCAGCATCACGTAACGCTCGGAGCAACGTACCGAAATGCCCAGGCGCTTGGCGATTTCGGCATGGGAACAGCCTTCTATGCGGTATAACACAAAGGCGTGGCGGCGCAATTCCGGCAGTTCGTCCAACCAGCTGGAGAATTTCTCCAATTGCTGATGAGTTTGCCAATAATGCTCGGGCGAAAGGCTTTGGTCGGCAACATGCTCGATGTCTGCGTCGGCTTCATCGAAGCGTGCGCGCGTTGCGCGGCGGCGATGCCGGTCAACCGTTAGATTGGCGGCGGTCTGAAATAAAAACGCCCGGGGGTTTTGAATGGTTTGCGGATCGGGATATTGCGATAAGCGCAGAAAAGTCTCCTGCACAATGTCGCTTACATCGGGCTCTCGCGGCCAACGGCCGCGTAAAAAGCTGCCGATTTCGTGCGCGTGTTGCAGAAACAGCGTGTGCAGAAATCCGGAAAGGTCTTTGGGCATTGGCGATTGTTTGCGGAGGGACAGCTGGCGCGAAACCAGCAATGTTCAGGCCATGACGCTGAAAACGATCTGAGGTAGCGGTTTGCGCCGACCGCTACGCTAGCTTGCGTCGGTGCTTGGTTATACCCACTGATTGAGCGCTGTGTGATATGCCGCAGTTTTTGAAAAAGTCGCGGCATATCACACGGCAAAATTTTTGCGGTTATTTTGGCCGGCTCTACGCTTTTGCCGCCAGCGGATCACGCCGGTGACGAATAGAACCGGACAGGCCAGACCGGTGATAAACACCAAAATCCGCCCGGTCATGCCGAAGGCCTGGCCGGAGTGCAAGGGCCATTGCCAGTGGGTGAAGATTTCACAGGCGGTAGCAGTCGGCAGGCTGGGGTCGTCCAGGTCCAGAATCTTGCCGCTGTAACGGTCGATCACCGTGCAGCGGCGCTGCAAAATGCTGCCTGGCGCATCGACGCCGTCCTGGCACACCGTATAGGTTTTAGTCGGTTCCGCAGCCCCATAAATCCAGTGCGGACGGCCTTGCGGATACTGCTTAAAGGCAATCGCCACCGCCTCGTCCATGCCGATGGCCGGTGCATTTGGATAAGGCGGTTTGGATTGAAACCCGTAGCGGTAAGTCACCGGCGAGAACAGTTCCAGCACCGGCACCACGTTATGCGGCAGCACCATGTAAATCCCTGAGAACAGCACCGGCACCATCACCAGTGCTGTGTAAAAACCGCTGGTTTTATGCAGATCGTAATTGAAGCGCACCTTGCCGGGCTTGGCTTTAATCGTCAGCGCTTGCCGCCATTTGCCGGTCAGCGGCCACCAGACGATGAGACCGGACAGGGCGGAAATGATCAACAATGCCGCCGAGACGCCGACGATGACGGTGCTGATGTCTTCGGACGGAATCAACAACGCATAATGGAGTTCAAACATTAAGTCTATGAAGGTATTGGGTAACCAATCATCCGAGTTCCTTATCAAGCGTTTGCCGGTAACGCGGGCGGTATAAGGATCGACATACACTTGCCAGTTTTGCACGACATTCTGGCTAATCAGCAGGGCATAAGAGCATTGAAAGGCGGCCTGCTGGTTACGGGGATAGGTGGCGAAGGTGGGTTTAGCAGGCGGCGGCATGACAGTTCGTGCGGCGGCGAAAATCTCCGCCAAAGGTTCGTAATCTGCGGTTTGACTGGGAGGAGCAACCGTCAGCAGTTCGCTGTTTAACCACTCGTCTATTTCGGCGTGAAACACCAAAATGCTGCCGGTGATGCCATAAATCGAAAGCAAAAACCCCAAAGTTAAACCCAGCCACAAATGCACTCCCAGCCAGCGTTTGCGGCGGGCTTTCAGGCGGGACAAGGCCGAATTTTGCGGATTCGCCGGAATGGTCGAGCGCGGTTGTTGGGAGATGGCGGTCATGGCGATAGTGAAAAGGTCAGGTAAACAGTGCGAAAACAAAAGGCGCCGATGCCTGAATAAGACGTTTAGGCCCCGGAAAATCCCAGTTCCATTTTGCCAGGACAGCGTAGGTTGGGGTGACGATAGGAACCCCAACACAACAACCTCAAAATCATCCTTCAGCTATCGGCAACAGAACATCAAAGATACCGGTAATTTAGAGTCCAAAAATGTTGGGGTTCGTTACCTCACCCCAACCTACAGATAACGCCTTACCCGACCTATGTGACTGGCCGCCTTTCTTGCATAAGACGTTTAGGCGTAGGAAATCCGCATCGTATCGACCGGGTTTGGCGGGAACTGTGTGCCATTCCCGCCGCCATTTCGGGCCGGAGCGGCATGCCCCGCCCCGCTTAGGCCTTAAAATTGGCAACCCGCCAGTGCTTAAAACCGGTATTCCACGCCACCGAATACCGAGCGGGTCGCGCCGGGATTGAACTGGTCCAAATCGGCACCATTCGCATTGCCTAGAACCCACACCGACGACGCATAATGCTCGTCGGTCAAATTTCGGCCATCGACGAACAACTTCCAATGTTTGCCGTCATCCCAACCCATGCGTGCGCCCAACAGCGCATAAGGTTTGGCGGCCAGGGTGTTGGCGAAGTCCGCATAATTGGAACTGACGATGCGGGCATTGGGGCCGATGTAAAAGCCGCTGGGATGCTGGTACAGCGCTTCGACGAAAGCATTGTGTTCGGGAATGCCGGGCAAGCGGTTATTGCGAAGCGCGGGGTCGCTGTCAAACGTAAAGTCATTCCAGGTGTAGTTGCCGCTGAGCCGTAAGTTATCGCCCGACGCCGCCAGATTTAGCGGTAAAGTGGTTTCCAAGCCGAGTTCGACACCACGATGCAAGGTCGTGCTATCGGCGTTGGTGGAGGAAAAGGCCGTTGGATTTCTGGGATTGGAAACAATCAAGTACTCGTTGTTAACCCAGGACTGATAAAAAGCCAAGTCCCATTTCAAGCGCTGGGCTTGCCCGCGCGTGCCAATTTCCACGGTGCTGGCAGTTTGCAGATTTCGTTTGGGTTGGAGATAAATGTTGGCAAGATCGGCCATTTTTGGCGGTTCAGCGCTACGGCTGACATTGCCGTAAATCTGTGCTTCGTCGGTGGCTTGCCAAGTAAAGCCCAGCTTGGGGTTAGCCGTGAAGAAATCTTGATTGGCTTGGTTGCTGGGTCTGGCGGCACTAGCCACATAACCTTCGTACCGTTCGTAATTCACATCGCGATAATTCAATTGAATGCCGGCAATCAAGGTAAACCTGTCGGTCAAACTCAATTGATCTTCCATAAACGCTTCGACATTCAGCCAGCGGTCACGCTCCGCCGTCAACAACGGCCCAAGCTGTCTGCCGACGATGCCGTAGTTTTTATCGTTGATAAATTGCCATTGGGTCAGACCGCCCCAAACTACCCGGTTATTTAAACCCAATAACTGGCCGTTGATCTCATGCCGCCAGTTAAAGCCGACATCCTGCCACTGGTCGTGATTGCCGCTATCGGTATAGTCGTAACGATAGTTATTGATCGAGTAATAAGTGCCGACATCGAGTCGATCGCCGCCATGCAATTTTACCGAATGCTTTAGATCGAAGCGGTAAGATGAAAAGCCGTTAGGTAAGGACCAATCGTTGGGGTTTTGCTGGGGATTTTGGTCGATTTGTCGCTTGCTCAGCGTTGCCGGCCACAAGAAATTATGGTTTTGCGCATCGAAATACAAACGGGTTTCGTGATTTTCGTTCCAGCGGTAGCCGACATTGCCATGGCCTAAAAACTGCTCTTGATGATTGTTTTCCCGGGTCGTATCGGTATTGACGTAGGAAAACGTGCCGAAAACATCCAATCCGTTTTCAAACGCTTTACCGCCGCTGAAATAAGGTCGGTAATAATCGTTGGTGCCGCCGACGATGCCGATTTTCAACCCATTGGCGGTATACCCGGTCGGCGTGATGTAGTTGATGGCGCCGCCCAAATTGCTGCCGCCGTATTCCAAGGCATTGGCACCGCGATAGACTTCGATATGCTCGATAGCATAAAGATTGAGCGCCTCGACATCGAACGTCCCGTTGGCGTGAGTAAACGGCATGCCGTTGCGCAGAAATTTTATTCCGCGAATCGGCGAAATATCGGAATTGCCGTCCGAACCGCGGATGGAGATGCGCGATCCACCGGTCGCGCCGGCACTAATGTCGCCCACATAAACGCCCGGCGCCGTCGCCAAGGCATCGCTGACCGACAAGGGCGCGCCTTCTTCGATCCGCTTGCCGTCGATCACCGACGTACCGCCCGCCACGCGATTCAGTTTGATTTGCGATTCTTGGAGCGATGGCGTAGTCAGGCTTGGGCTTTCGCTTGCTAAGGCTTTACCCGTCACCGTCATCGTCGGCAAGGTTGTCGTACCGGCGGCGGACTGCGGTTCCACCGCCGCCGCCTTTTCCAAGGTGACGGTATTGCCGTTGCTGAACCGGTACTGCAGCCCGGAGCCGCGCAGCAAGTTCCGCAGAGCCTGTTCCGGCGTATAACGGCCGATTAATTCCGGCGCGGTGATGCGCTCGGCAATGTCGCCTTCATACAGCACTTGCAAGCCGGTGAGTGCGGAAAACCGGATCAGCGCGGAGGACAGCGCTTGGGAGCGAATATCAAAGGTTTGCGCGGTTTGCTCGGCAGACAGGATAACAGTAGGCGTCAATAGGCCGGCAGCAAGTGCTACGTAGAGTGGGGCACGGCAAGTGTGTGCGGGGTATTTCATGCGTCTATCTCCTTTGTCGATGGCAGGTGTTACCGACAAAGACGACGCGGGTTCGGGCTTACCCTTAGTGCCGAGAAAAATATTTTTATATTCGTTGGCTAACGGCGCAAGGCGCGCCCATCTATTACGTCAATACAACAACACCCAATCGCCCGGCATCCGCAAGGCCTTGGCTTGCAGCGTGGTGGTCAGCGCGGCCAGCACAGCATCGGGGTCGGCGTTGTTGAAGACACCGTTGACCACCCGCTCGGCCAACCGCGGATTGACCGCGACAATCCGGCCGCTGCGATAGCGGTTAATTTCTTCCAATACTTGCGTCAAAGGTTGGCGGTGAAACACAGTTTGGCGTCGTCGCCAGGCCAATGCATCGTCGTTGTCGAGCCGAGCAACGGCTTGCAGCCGGCCTTGCCGGTATTCGGCTTGCTCGGCGGCGTGCACCAACGCCTTAGCACTATCGGCGTCAACTTCTACGGTGCCTTCGCTAACAACGACGCGCAACTCGTCGGCTTGTTTACGAACGCTGTAGGCGGTACCGACGGCGCGCGCGGTCGCCTGACCGCCGTCGACGACGAACGGCCGTTGCTTATTAGGCGCGACTTCGAAATAGGCTTCGCCGCGCAACAATTCGATCTCCCGCAAGTTGTCGCTGTAACGGACCGCCAGTGCCGTATCGGTGTTCAAAGTCAGCCGAGAGCCGTCTTCCAATTCGATACTGAGTTGCTGACCGGCTGCGGTATGGTAATCGCTGCGCCAGTTTTGCCAGTGCTCCGGTAAGCGCCAGCCGGCCACCAGCAACAACAGCCCCAGGCAGGCTGAAGCAAAACGCAGCAGGTTTCGGCCGCTCGCCGACGATTGTAAGCGCCCCACACCCAGCGCCCTTCCGGTGGAAAAAGTCTCGGTTTTAAATTGGGCGGCATCCGCTTGCAGGCGTTGTTGAACCCGCTCCGCCGGCTGTTGCAGCAGGCTCCATAGCTTGTGGGATTTATCGTAGGCTTCGGCGTGCCGAGGATCGGCGTGGTACCAAATTTCAAATTGGCGGCGCACATCGTCGCTGACGTCATCCGCTTGCAAGCGGGTAAACCAGGCGAGTGCCTGGTCCGAGAGCGAACCGGAAGGCGCGGATTGGAGCTTATCGGACATGGTTGGGAGCGCGAAGCGTTGAGCCGAGGCAGGCATGATGCCACGATTTTAGAACGGGGTTAAGTTGCATGATACAAACGCACGGCGCATCAAAGGAAATCGATGCGGTCTTTCAAATGCTTCAAGGCCTTGTACATATGGGCCTCCACGGTACGCGCCGATATGCCCAGCTCGGCGGCGATTTCGGAATAACGCTTGCCTTCCACTCGGCACGACAAGAACACCTTGCGGCATTGCGGCGGCAGTTCGTAGATAAGTTTTTCGAACAATTCCATTTGTTGTTGCCCCTCCAGCATGCTGTCCGGTTGCGGTTGTCTGCAAACGAGGTCTTCCTCGACCAAGCCGCCGTCGCGTTGCTCGTGTCTGGCCCGGCTGCGCAAATGGTCCAGGGCCAGATTGTCGGCGATGCGGAACACAAACGCCCGCTGGTTGACGATCTCGCCGTCGGCGGAATAGCGGGCGATGCGCAGATAGGTTTCCTGAATCAAATCGGCCGCGGTTTCCGCGCAATTGACCTTATGCGTCAAAAATTGCTGGAGCTCCTTCTGATAGAGCAGAAAGCTGGCCAGTAAATCGGAATCGGTAATTGCATCCATGAACACATAGTCGGCAATGAAACGTCTTCCGCTGCAGCAACTTTTAAGCCACTAACCTGGGAAGTCAGTGTTGTACGGCGCTTGATCCGTCAGTCGGCGGGATTGATGCCAAAACCCTCGAAAGCGCGACGAGCAAAGTGCGGCATATCACGCACTTTTAAATTGCGCATCCTGCTTCTAAGCACGCCTTGCGGAGCGGCAAATTCAGGCACCTCGTGTCGGTCGAAAATATTGACCACTCGTTTCGGCACCTGATAACGGATCGGAATCAGCCCTTCCGTACTTGCTTGGTCCTGGATTTTTGCCGCCAGCGAATCACCCCGGTGACGAATAGCACCGGGCAGGCCAGTCCGGTGATAAACACCAAAATCCGCCCGGTCATGCCGAAGGCCTGGCCGGAATGCAGCGGCCATTGCCAATGGGTGAAGATTTCGCCGGCCGTGGCGGTCGGCAGGCCGGGGTCGTCCAAGTCCAGAATCTTGCCGCTGTAACGGTCGATTACCGTGCAGCGGCGTTGCAAGATACTGTCGGGTGCATCGACGCCGTCCTGGCATACAGTGTAAGTCTGGCTGGGATTCGGCGCGCCGTAAATCCAGTGTGGCCGGCCTGTTGGGTATTGTTTCAATGCAATAGCCACGGCTTGATCCATGCCGATGGTCGGCGCATCCGGCGTAGATGGCGTGGAATGAAACCAGTAGCGGTAAGTCACCGGCGAAAACAATTCCAGCACCGGCACCACGTTATGCGGCAGCACCATGTAAACCCCGGAAAAAAGCACCGGAATCATCACCAACGCGGTGTAAAAGCCGCTGGTTTTATGCAGGTCGTAATTGAAGCGCACCTTGCCGGCACCGGCTTTAAATACCAGTGCTTGCCGCCATTTGCTGGTCAGCGGCCACCAGACGATTAGGCCGGTCAGCGTGGAGATGATCAATAATATGCCGGACAGGCCGACCACTACTGTGCTGATGTCTTTGGGCAACAATAAGGCATAGTGCAACTTGAACATTAGGCCGATGAAGGTGTTGGGCAACCAATCGCCGGATCGTTCCTGGAGCTGTTTACCGGTGACTTTCGCGGTGTAAGGATCAACGCCTACTTCCCAGCGTTCCACCGCACCGTTGGCATCCGCCACCGCGAAGCGCAGCTTGAAGCTCGCAAACTCGTTACGCGGATACGTGGCGAAGTTGTGTTTGGCTTGTGGTGGCATGGCAGCTTTGCCGGCCGCGAAAATTTCAGCCAGGGGCCGATACTCGGCATGTTCCGGCGGTTGTACCGTCAACATCTCGGGATGCAACGATTCGTCGATCTCGGGATAAAACACCAAGACGCTGCCGGTGATGCCGTAAATAGACAGTAACAAGCCAAGCGTCAGCCCCAACCAAAGATGCACGGTTAGCCAGCGTTGGCGGCGGGCTTTGAGGCGGGCAAGCGAATGGTGCTCTGGTTCGCTGCGAACGATAAGGCCGGATTGAGGATTGGTTACATTCATCGCAGTAACAGATTTGAGTTGAGAATTTGAAGAGTCAGGGCTTTGTATCCAAGCTCACCAACCCTTGTTTTTATGTGTTTCATTTGGATAAGACGTTTCCCGGCCAAAATTCCTCACGCGCTACGAGTTAGACCGGCAAGGCGTTAATCGGAATTTCTCCAAGCCAAATACCTTTACCTTGAAACCAAGCCGATCATGGTTTGAACTGGCTCACCATGATCGGCTTGATAGGATTACCGAGCCATCCGGCGTCAGAACTCCACGCGGATCGAGCCCATGAAGTTGCGCGGCGCGCCCGGCTGAGTCAAATAGCTGTTAAATGCCGATGTTTCGTAAATCGTCTTATCCAACAGATTATTGACGTTCAACTGCGCGGTCACTTTAGACTTGCCTATCTCCCAGGAATAGCCGAGCAAGGCATCGACTCTGACGTAGCCCGGCATTTGCCAATTATTCAAATTATTACCTTGGCGCTCGCCAACCAGATACGCGCCGGCGCCAACATTTAGGCCACGCAAAGCGGGATCTTGAAATGCGTATTTGGCCCAGAAGCTGCCCGAATTTGCCGGCACGTTCCATAGCTTGCGGCCTTGATTACCGCTGTTATCCTGTGTGATGACTGCGTCGGTATAGGCGTAAGTCGCGATCAAGTTCAGGCCATCGGTAATCTGGCCCGATATGTCTACTTCGATACCACGGCTGCGGGCCTCGCCGGTTTGCACGGAAAACCGGGTATTTACCGGGTCCGGCGTCGCGATGTTTTGTTTGGTCAATTCGTAAAAGGCAACGGTGGTCATCAGCCGCTTATCGAACCATTCGGTTTTGAATCCAACCTCGTGCTGCTGCGCGGTTTCGGCATCCAGCGGTTTGCCGGTTGATGCCAACGCGCTGTTCGCCCCGCCCAGCGATTCCGTATAATTTCCGTACAGTGATAGCCAGGGCCAGGGTTGATAGACCACACCCACGCGCGGACTGAAAGCCTCGTTTTTAACTTCAGTCTCACTGTTTCTGGCAGCTGCGATGGAAGTCGAGGCTGCGCCGCTGCTGCGCGTTGCCCAATCGTAGCGCCCGCCACCCATGATATGCAGCTTGTCAAACAGGGTGATTTGATCCTGAAAGTAAGCGCCGTACCAATATTGTTCTAAGGTGCTGAAATTATTGAAACCCCGGCTGGCAGCGGATGGAACCTGTCCGTAGACCGGATTAAAAATATCAACCACCGGCCTATGGCTGGCGGGAGCGGGCGCACCAAAGAACCCCTGACCTTCAAAGTCTTCCCAAAAGTAATCGAATCCCGCCAATACCCGATGCTCGGTTCCAAATAGTTTGAATTTGCCGGTGAGATCGATACTGGTCGCGACGGTATCGGTAATGTCGATGGGCCTATCGGTCACATTTCTTACCGAGGTGCGATTATTCGCGGGATTGACCGGTCCTGGGAAAAATGAAGAATTGTTGATTTGGTAATCCAGCTTGTAGTAGTGAAAGCGATGCTGGATTTTCCAATCGTCGTTGAATTGGTGCGACCAATCAAACCCGATCAAAAACTTGTCGAATACCGATTTTTCATTATCCGAGCCAAAACCGTAGTAACGGCTGATCGGTACATTGGCCGGACGGTTGCCCTGTACCGGCAAGCCGGTATAACTGGTGCGGGTATCGTAGAGATACTCCAAATTCAAATTGATTTCGGTGCGGTCGCTGGGCTTCCATGTGAGGGACGGCGCGAAAAACACCCGTTCCTGATCCATTTTATCGATGAAAAATTCATTGTTTTGATAGGCCAAATTGACTCTGTAAAGCAAGGAACGGTCTTGGTTGATCGGTCCGGTTGCATCGGCTGTAGTACGGAACATATCGTACGAACCAAACTGCTGCTCCAATGCGTAATAAGGGGTATCCAACGGTTTTTTGGTAACAATGTTGATCAAGCCGCCCGGCTCGATCCGACCATACGCCGCCGCAGCCGGACCTTTCAGAACTTCCAAGCGTTCCAGATCGGCAACCTCTTGTACGGCACGCCGGATGCGCAGTCCGTTCCGATAAACCGTGGTGGTGCCATCGGTCTGAAAACCGCGTAACTGAAAGCCTTCGTACATCGGGTCGGTCGCCCAGTTTATGCCGCTGACATTTTTCAGCGCATCCTTGATTCGAATTGCCTGTTGGTCTTTCAATATCTGCTTAGGAATGACCTGTACCGACATCGGTAATTCCATGATCGGCGTATCGGTTTTCGTGGCGGCGCTGGCGTTGGGTAGGTGATAGTCCGAGTTATAGGGATCGTTAGGGTCCGACAGGGTTTTGCCCAGCACCGTCACACTCGGCAAAGTTGTCGTACCGGCTGCCGATTGCGGTTCGATTGGCTTTGCCGACTTTTCCAGCGTCACGGTGCCATCGGTCGCGGTTTGTGGTGTCAGACCGGTTCCGCTCAACAGTTTGTCCAGCGCCTGTTGCGCTGTAAAGCGGCCTTGTACGGCGTTGCCGCGCAGGTTGCCGGCCAATTGAGAGCTGAAGAACACCTTGATGCCGCTGGTTTCGGAAAATTGCAGCAAGGCATCCGCCAACGGTGCGGCCGGGATGGCAAACTCGATGGCAGTTTCCGCCGCACACCAGGGGCTGGCGCTCATCGCGACGGCAAAAACGGTTAAACAGAACGGGTTAAAGGGCGGTATTGTGCGCTGACTCATTGGGCATCCTGGCTTGTGATTGTGATGACGGCGGTTGGCGAGGGAAGGTGTTCCGTCGGCGTATCCGCAGGGGTTCCAAAGCAAAGACGAAGGGAGGGATGGGTTTTATAACCTGGCTGAGAAAATATTTTTGGCCGAGGGCGCAGCGCAATGCCCTCAGCGACCGGATGGGGCCTAGGCTCGGCGCCACGCCGCTCCGTAAAAGCTATGAAATTCACCCGGTCAATAATCCCGTGTAGGCAGTACTGGCGAATTTATCCAGGGCTTATTGGCAGGGGCTAAAAATTATTAATCCGGCCCAAAAATGCCGTTCACCTTTATGCCCCTGAGGGTGCGAACGGCATTTCACCGATAAATAGGGCCGGGTCAATAATGGCGGTGCAGAACGATTAATGCGTCGGTCAGACGGGTTTCGCTAACCGCCAAGGTGGTCTCGATAACCGTCAACGCCGCTTCCGGGTCGTTGGCGTCGAATACGCCGGTCACCAAATGCGCGGCCAAGTCGGGATCGGCGATGACGATTTTTCCCGGACGGTAGCGGTTTAGATCGTCGATGACTTGTTGCAGCGGCTTTTCCTTAAACACCAGGCGCCGCTCCTGCCAAGCGGCGGCTTGCCTGAGATTGGCCTGTTCCGGCGCGCCGCTTTTACCGTCGAGCGACGCGACGCGCTGACCCTCCGGCAGGCGCTCGATGGTCGCGCCGTCGGCAAACGCAACGCGCACACTGTGCTCGTAAACGGTGACTGCCAGGTCGCCTTGCCACTGTTTGACGTCAAATGCCGTGCCCAAGGCGCGAACCCTACCGCCGCCGGCAACGACCTCAAACGGTCTTGCGGCATCGGCGGCCACTTTGAAATAGGCTTCGCCGCCGTGCAATCGAATCACCCGCTGCTGTTCGGAAAAATCCACCGACAGCGACGAAGCGGTATTCAGAATCACCATCGAGCCGTCGCTGAGCTGAATTCGGCGCTGCTCGCCGGTGCCGGTGCGGAAGTCGGCAAAATAGCCGGCGTTAAACGCCCAGCCCAAACATAATGCCAGCATCAGGCAGGCGGCAATGGGCCAGCGCCATAGACCCGCCCCGGCCGCAGCTGCTCTGCCGGCTTTTTGTACTGATCGTTCGATTCGGCGAACTTGGGCCGGATGCAAGGTCTCCACGCGCCGAAAAAAAAGCTGTGTTTGTTGCCAGGCTTCCAGGTTCTCTCGGCTGGCCGCCAGCCAGGCCAGCCACAATTTTTCCTGCTCACTGTCGTAGAACGGCGATTCGCGCAGGGCCAGCCAGTATTCGGCTTGCTCTTCGGCGCTGGCGTCGGGAAAAGGCGGGAAGGAAGGGTTCATATCGAAAGTGGCTGTGCTGTCAACTCGGTGTCCTGATTATAAAACGCTTGTTGGTAAACTCAGGCCCGATGGGCAAAAACTATTAATTCGGCCCAAAATGCCGCTGGCCCTGCGGGTGTTGAAGGATTCAGGGTCAAAGGCGTTCCGGAAGTTGTTATCGACGGTTTGATAAACAAACCCGGTCAATCCAGATCGCCAACCTTCGCTCGGCAGTGGCGCATGGCCTGGGTCAAATATTTAAAGATCATGGTTTGTGATATGCCCAGCCTTTGTTCCACCTCTGCGTAACTGCAATGCTTGAGTTTGAGCAAGATAAACACTTCTCGGCATTTGGGCGATAAATCATCCAACGCAGTGACCAGTTGCTCTAGTTGTTGTTGCGACATGACAGTCCGTTCGGCGGATAGCGCAGATTGTACGCCTACTTCAGCCTCGTCATTTTCGGCGGCTTCCAGATCTGGGCCGGTATGGCGGCTGTGGCTGCGCAGATAATCGGTAGCCAGATTGGCGGCGATGCGGAAAATGAAGGCGCGGGGATTTTCCACGCTATCTTTGCCGCCGTAACCGGCATAGCGAATGAAGGTTTCTTGAAAAATATCCTGCGCCGTATCCGTACAGCTGATGCGTTGCGATAAAAACCGCAACAATTCGTGGCGATGCTTGTGCATCAGATCGGCAATGTCGGCGGCAGTCAATTCAAGCATGGGATAGTTTAGGTAGGCGGCCAAATAGGGTGTTGATTAAACCGGCCCTATTTGTCGCGGGTATGCCGTTCGGGCTGGCTCAGTACCTTAAGAGCGCTAAGGCGAGCGACATTAAGGGCTGGGTTAATAAGCAAGCAATATTTGCACCCAAACTTAGAAAAGAGAGGTTTTTTAGCGTGAGATTGTCCGGAAAGCCCGCCGGGCTTGAGGGACGGCGAAAATCGCTAAAGGCAATTGGGAGAAGTCGGCGGGCAATACGCGGCGAAACAACTGGATAAACTGTGTCATATGCCGCGTTTGGGAATGCTGGCGAAGGGCTCGGGACGAGCGGAATATCTCAAGGTCAATCTGCTCTTTTAGGGGCTTGTTTAGTCGAGGGATAAACTGACCAGGCGTACTTTCTTCTGAAGCGGATCGGTCCAGGCCACAAAAGCTTGCTTGCCGACGCGGGCCAGCGCCAGGTATTTGCTGGGCCATTTCGGGAAGCTGCCGCGATATACGGTGGTTTGCCGGCTGATTTTGCCCTTGCTGGTCACTTTCGCAACCCTTAGCTCATCGTCGGGACCATTGCGGCCGCGCCAGCTGACCAAGGCCGAGCCGTCGTCCAGCAGCAAGGCGTTGGTATAGCCGCTGGCGTCGGCATCCAGCTCGATAGGCGAATTAAAATGCGCGCCTTGGTCAGTGGAGAAAGCCAATTTCACCCGGCCTTTGCCGTCGGCGGCAGTGAACCAAGCCGCCACACCGGCGGTGGGCGTCAGATCAATGGATGGCCCATTACTGGGGCAACCGCCGATCACCCAGCCGTCCGCATGCACGTTAGCGATTTGCGGATTGCCGCCAGCCTGCCAGCGCACCGCGCTGATGTCGCGAATTTCCCCGGTGGCATGATCACGGTAGACCGTGACCAGTTGCTCGCCTTGTGCGTCGGTATAGCTGCGGCAGCAGGAGCAGACATCGTCATCCAGCACGATCTCCGGGCTGGCTTGCCAGTTTTTGTCGATGACGCTTGCCATCAGTTGATAGCGGTTGGTTTTTTTATCAGCCGCCGGGTCGTGGCTGGCGTGGCGCATGTCGGTCCAGACCAGCGCCAGCCGTGCATCGGGAAGCGCGGCCAAAGACATTTGTGCGTCATAAATTCGTGCCGCGTCGCCGTATGGTTTTAACGCCGGACTCCAACTCAAGCCACCGTCGATAGAACGTGCCAGTAAGATGTCCGCCGCATAACGATCAGTAGCACCTTGCCGATAAGGCATCCAGGCCGCCGCCAGGCTACCGTCGCTCAAGCCGATCACCACCGGCGGATCGGCCAGCTTGCCTTTCACTTGGACGACGGCGAGCGGGATGCTCCAACCCCCTTCTTCCAATATCGCAAACTTGGCGGTACTGGTTTCGGCGTCGGTTTCCACCCAGCTGACAATCAAATGCTCATCGGCGGTCTTGGCCAAATGGTGCTGCTGGCTGAAACCGGCCACCGGCAGGTCCAATTCGCGGAACGGCAGCGGTTTGGCCAATAGCGATTGGCTGATGCCGGCAAACAGCAACAGGCCGGCAAGGGTGTTTGTAATCAATTTGGCGTGGCGCATGATGGTTCTCGACGGTGGCGGACAGGTGGGCAATTTACCTCAATATTCCACCCGAATCGAGCCGATAGCCGTCAGCGGCGCACCGGGATACACGCCGAGGGCCGGCGCGACGTTGGAATCGGGGTCGGTGGACTCGTAATATTCCTTGTCCAGCAAATTGCGGATGTTGAACTGGGCGGTGATGCGGGAACCGCCGACTTTTTGCTTATACGCCAAAAAAGCGTCCAGCCGCACATAGCCCGGCATTTGGAAAGTGTTGGTATTGTCTCCCTCGCGTTGGCCGGCAGCAACACCGCCAAAACCCGCGCTCAAACCGTCCTTGGCGGCGTAGCCATTCATGTCGTAACGCAGCCACAGGCTACCGGAATGCTCCGGCACGTTGCTCATTCGATTGCCCTGAGTGCCGCCGCTGTAGTCCTTGATGATCCTCGCATCAGTAAACGCATAGCTGCCGATCAAACTGAATTTGTCGGTCAAATACCCGGTGGCGTCCAACTCAATGCCTTGGCTGCGTTGCAGGTTGGCGATACGGTCGAAAGGATCGGGGGTTGCATTATTGGCAACCAGAATATTGTCTTTTTCCAGATGGAAATACGCCAAGGTTGCCAATAGCCGTTGGTCGAACAATTGGGTTTTCAAGCCCACTTCGAATTGTTCGCCGATCTGCGGATCAAAACTGCGGCCATCAGCGGCTGGCGCGTTGTTAGCGCCGAACGAAGTGGTCCAGTTGCCGTAAAGACTGAGTTCGTCCATGGCCTCATAAAGGATGCCGACTTTAGGGCTGAAACCTTGGTCCTCACGTTTGAACTGGTTAATACGGCTCTCGGCGGTGGCGAAGTCAAAGCCGTTGCCGCGCCCGGTTTCAGTCCAGTCGTAACGGCCGCCGCCCATGATGTGCAGTTTGTCCCACAGCGTGATCTGGTCCTGAAAGTAAGTGCCATACCAGTTGTTGTAGATTCTGGCGTGGTTGCCAACCCCGCTATTGGTCGCGCTACCGAAGGTGTTGGATGTCAAAAATGCGGTATCAAAGGTGGATTGCGGAATGCCGTAGCTGGGCTCCGGATTGTATATATTGATAGCCAGCGCTGGGTTCGCTACTTGCCAGCGGCCGTTGACATTGTAATTGTTATAAGTCCGGTAGTAATCAAATCCCACCAGAACCTCATGCAAAATGTCACCCGTCTTGAATTTACCGGTCAAATCCAGATTGGTGGCGTAATGCTCCTGATCGGTAAACTGTTGAAAGATGTTGCGCTGCATCAAGCCGGTGGTTTGATTCAGCGCCGCCGCGGCATTAAAGGCCGGGCCCGGATTGACGAAGGTGGTATTGCCTTCCGCCAAGCTGGCCAGGAAACGATTGTGTATCGCCCAGTCGTCGTTAAAACGGTGGTTAATTTCGCTGCCGACTTTGACGCCGGATTGCTCGCCGTTCGGTGTATTCGGATCGCCCAGGTTGCGGCTGATCGGAATCGGCGCCGGGCGATTGCCGATAAACGGAATCCCAAAGTCGGCCGGCGCGGTTTTATCAGTGCCCTCAATATCAACGGTCACATCGGTGTCATCGCTGGGCCGCCAAGTGATGCTGGGGTTGAACACCATCCGGTCCACCGACACAAAGTCACGAAACGAACCGTTGCTTTGGTAAGCGCCGGAAAAACGATATACCAGCGATTTGTCGCTGGTCAGCGGCCCGCCGGCGTCCCATTGGGTCCGGTAGTGGTCGTAGTTGCCAAACTGCTGTTCCAGCGAGTAGTACGCCGTATCCAGGCCGCGTTTGGTGGTGAGATTGATCATGCCGCCGGGTTCGGTGCGGCCGTAAAGTTGTGCCGGGCCTTTGATTACTTCGATGTTTTCCAGGTTGGCGGCGTCGAAGTCGCCAAAGAAAGCCTCGCTGGCCATCAAGCCATTACGGTAAACGTTGCCGTTACGAAAGCCGCGAATAATGAAACCGGTACCGCCACCCAGGGACGGATTGGCGCGCACGCCGCTAACGTTTTCCAAAGCGTCCTTCACCTTGGTGGTTTTTTGGTCGTCCATCACCGCTCGCGACACCACTTGCACGGATGTGGGGTTCTCCATCAACGGCGTGTCCGTTTTAGTGGCAGCGAAGGATTTTGTCACCGCATAGTCCTTGCTGTAAGGATCGGCGGCGGTGCTGCGAGTGCGATTGCCGGACACGGTGACCGCCGACAAGGTTGAAACATCGTTGTGCGAGTCCGGCGCTTTTTGCAGGGTAATGGTGCCGTTACTGGTGGCACCGGCTACTACGCCGGTGCCGGCCAGCAGTTTTTGTAAGGCTTGCCGGGCCGTCAATTGGCCGCTGACACCGGGCGATTTCAAGCCCGCCGTCATTTCCGCCGGATAACTAAGCTGTATGTTGGCGGCGTCGGCAAAGGCATTTAATGCGCCGCTTAAGCTTTGTGCGGGGATGTCGAAAGCGATGTTTTGTTCGGCGGCAATGACGGCAGGTGTGCCGAGCACAGCGGCGATTGTCAGCGACAAAGGCCAACGATTATATTGGGTCGGCTTGCCTTTGCGGTGGGCTTTGCGGAACGGATAAGATGCCATTAGATTCTCCCTTAGCGAATGAATTGATCCCCCGAAAGATTGGGGTTGCAATGGAGACGGGCGAAATGCGTTTTCCCTCAGCTTGACGGTAAAACTATTTTTTGAAGCTAAGAAGATATGGCTGAATGGCGGCGAGCTTTGTCGGGCGATTTGGCTAGGCAATAAGCTTTGTGATGCTCAAGCGATCACCACCAGCCACGGTGTAAATCGGTAAATCCGGATTGGCAGGGTTTGTTGTAACGACTCCAGGGTTTTATCGGTGTCGCGAATATCGAAACGGCCGCTGACTTTCATGTCCTGCAATACCTGATTGCGGATTATCAGGCTACCGCGCCGATAGCGGCCAATTTCCGCAATCACCTTCTTGAGCGGCACATTATCGAACGAGACGCTGCCTTTTAACCATGCCGTGGCATTGTCGGCGGGCTGGTGGCGGATTTCGCCTTGGTGGCGAGCGCTGACCTCCATGCTGTCATTGGCGTTCAAGGTGGCCGGATTTTGCCGATCCCGGCTGACTTCCACCACCCCATTCACCACGCTGACCGTGTCGCTGTCGGCGTCTTCCTTAACCACGAAACGTGTACCCAGTACCCGTGTGTTGCTGTAGCGGCCATCCACTTGAAAAGGATGTTGAGCGTCGTGTTGCACCTCAAAAAACGCTTCGCCCCTGGCTAGCTGGACATAGCGCCGGCCATTACGCATGTTAACGTTAAGCGCGGTACCGGAGTTTAAAGTGACTTGGCTGCCGTCGCTGAGCTGTACGGTTTTTATTTCGCCGACGGCGGTGCAGTAGTCGGCCTGCCAGCAGCTTAATGCCGGCTGATAAATAAGCGCGGGGATGACTAGGCAGGCGGCTGCGGCTAACAACGGTTTGGCGCCGGGGGCGATATCTAAACGCCGCCTTGGGCTGTTGACTGGTTTACTATTCAGCGAAATCTGTGGCGACAGCGTGGCGGCGTCCAGCGTGGCGTGGAAATCGGCATCCTCCCAAAATGCAGTGATTTCGGCATAGGCCTCGCGGTGAGCAGGGTCGGCTTGGTGCCAGATTTGAAATAGCCGGCGTTCGTCTACCGTTACCGACTCGGCACGCAGCCGGACAAACCACATTATCGCCTGCTCGCTAATGGCATCGGGCTTATCAGAGTCTGCGGGCGGTTGGTTTTCAGTCATGGCTGCATTATAAGACGCTGGGCTAGGCGTATACCTTGGAGAAAAGGTAAGACGGTTTAGGCCGTAAAAACCTCAGTCGGTCCGATACGGGCGGCCAAAATGACTGCCTAGCTGTTTGCGGCAATACATTAAGCCTTTGAGGATGTGTTTCTCAACGGCGCTCTCGGAAATATCCAGAAAATTAGCCACTTCCCGATAACTCAAGCCATGAATTTTATGCAGGATAAATGCATCACGGCAGCGCGGCGGTAACTCGTAGATGGTTTGGTGCAACAGGGTGCGCCATTGTTGATCGGCTAATTCGGCTTCTACTCCGGCCAGTTGCGGCTCATCCAGATGCCGCGCCGCTTCCTGATGACGCTCGACGACTTTATGGTGGCGCAGGTGATCCATGGCCAGATTGCTGGCGGTGCGGTATAAAAATCCGCGCGGGTGGTCTATGGAGGTATCGTTGGCGGTGCGGGCCAAGATCAGATAGCTTTCTTGCAGCAAATCTTCCGCGGTTTCCGGGCATTTGACTATTCGCAGCAAGTGGTGCAGCAGCTCCTTGCAATGCAGTCGATACAGCGAGCTGATGTCCGGGGTCATGAGGTGGGGCTGGGCTTTAGTCGTTTGAGAAGCTCTGTCCTATGCCTGATTCGTGCCAGTAATGATTCAAATGCCGGCCAAGGCGCCGAATATCCTGATATTGCTGGCTTGGAGCAAAGATCGGCGGTTCGCATTCGCGCTACCCGCACAGATTTAACCGGTGTTGAATAGGTTATATGGCGCATCTGGCGCGGCATATAACCTATTTTTGATGGTGGCCGGTACGATACCGGAAAGCAAAATAGGGGGACTGATTAGCGGCTTAGCGAAATGCCGAGAAAAGCGTTCGATGTGTCGGGACCTGTAATGTCAGCGGCAGCCACTTAGTTGCCATGAATTTTTGTGCCTCACCTCCTGTTTTATGCCTGTCGTGCGTCAAAACAACGATAGTCATTATTTAACAACAGCGAGGGAAATTCATGGCGTTGAAACAAACATTTAGCGGTGGCCTGTTTGGACATGCTTCGGCACTGGTATTGGGGGCTGTGTTGGCGGTTTCCGGTACCGCGGCGGCAGATAGTGTCAGTCGGGCTTTCAGTATCCCCGCAGGCTCTCTGTCTACCGCGCTGAATCGCTTGGCGGAATCGGGCGGCTTGCAACTGGTCTACGACACGGCAATCACCGAGGGTCTGCAAAGCAAGGGCCTTAGCGGCCATTACACCCCGGAAGCCGCGTTGCAACGGTTGCTGGCAGACAGCGGATTGAGTTACCGCATGGCTGAGAACGGCAATATAGTGATCGAAAGGCAGTCTCTGAATTACAAACAGGACCCTACGGCCTTGCCGGCGGTGAATGTGGTTGGCAAAAAGGTATATGACCCTAACGACCCTTTCAGCCAGTTCTATGCGGTGCCGAATGCATCAACGGCGACCAAAACCGATATTGCGATCATGGACACCCCGGTATCTATCCAGGTCGTCCCCAAATCGATCATGAACGATCAGCAGGCGATCCGCATCGAAGACGCCTTGACGCAAAACGTCAGTGGGGTGCAGCGGGCTTACGGTACGGCGGATATGTACGAAAGCTTCATTATTCGCGGCTTTGCTTCCGACGATCAAATGTACCGCAATGGTTTCAGGCGCTCGATGGGCAAGTTCGATCCGGCGAATATCGAACAGCTCGAGGTGTTGAAAGGCCCGGCATCCGTGCTTTATGGAAGGTTGCAACCCGGCGGTATGGTTAATTATGTGACCAAAAAGGCGTTGGATGTGCCTTACTATTCCTTGCAGCAGCAATTTGGCTCCTTCAGTGAATTTCGTACCACGGTGGATGCAACCGGGCCGCTGGATAAGGATAAAACCCTGTTGTACCGGTTTAATGCCGCTTACGATGAAGGTAATTCTTTCAGAGATTTTGTTGATCACGAGCGGGTATTTATTGCGCCGAAATTGACTTGGCGGCCCAACGACCGCTTCGAAGCCAATGTCGAAATAGAAAAACGCCATGAAAATTACACGGAAGATTATGGTGTGCCGGTATCGGGCAATCGGCCTATTACAAACCGCAGATCCTTATTTACCGGCGATCCGGCCATTAAACCCAGCCAAGACACTACGCTGATTTATGCGGATTGGAGCTTCAAATTTAATGATGACTGGGGGCTAAGGCATAAATTTCAGTGGGACGAGACCGACATCGTATTCGGCGGCGTTGCGCCTAATAGTAAAATTAACGCGGATGGGCATACTCTGGATCGATTTGGCATCCTCGGCACCAGTAACCGCCGCTCTTACTCAACCAGCCTGGATCTCACCGGAAAGTTTCAAACTTTCGGCCTCAAACATAATGTTTTAGTGGGGGGCGATTGGTTCTTTTTTAACCAGGATGCGCCGGACAATAACTTTAGTTACGGCACCATACCGACATTCGATATCAACAATCCCCAATACGGCAATTTCGACATGGCGGCTCTGCGCGCCGAGCCCGCCAATTGGTTTTGGCGCTCGCGCGACGATTGGTACGGGGTGTATTTTCAAGACCAAATTACCTTGTGGGATAAGCTGCACATCATGGGCGGCGGGCGTTACGATATGGCAGGTTACGGCGGCTACGGCGGTACCTCCTGGGATGAAACCAAGGCTGGATTCAGCATGCAACACGAAGACAAATTCAGTCCGCGGGTAGGTATCGTTTACCAGCCTTGGGATTGGTTGTCTGTATATGGCAATTACGTTGAATCATTCGGTACGAATAACGGCCGTTCCGCTACCGGCGGCAATTTTGCACCGCAAGCGGCCGAGCAGTATGAAATCGGTTTCAAAACCGAGTTTTTCGATAAACGCCTGTCGTCAACAGTGGCGTATTATCATTTAACTAAAAATAATCTGATGACTTTCGACTTGAGCACGCCGGACCCCACCGATCAAAAAACTATCGGCGAGGCGCGTAGTCAGGGCATTGAAGTGGATATTAAAGGTCAGATCACCGACGAATTCAGCTTGGTGACGACCTACGCTTACACCGATGCAAGATATACCAAGGATTACAGCGGCTTGCAGGGCAATCGGTTGTTGAATGTGCCTGAGCATCAAGCCAGTCTTTGGGGTACTTATCAATTCACTGAGCACTTCAAGGCCGGTCTCGGCGGTGTAGTCGTCGGCAAACGCGAAGGCGACAACACCAATACCTATCAATTGCCAGGCTATACCCGGCTGGACGCCATGATGGCCTATGTGCAACCTATAGGTAAAACCCGTCTGACCGCGCAAGTCAATGTCTATAATCTGCTGGATAAGGAATACTACACCGGCTCAACTTCTTGGTTGCCTACCGCCAACGTTGGTGCCCCTATTTCCGCCATGGGATCATTGAAATTGGAATATTAATTCAATACGGGTTGATGGTGCTGCTGATAGAGCAGTGCCGTTAGCCCCTTTCGAATATCGTCGTGCAAGAGCTTTATTTGGGATAGAGGATGGGCGTATGGACAACTCAGTCTTGCGGCTCACGCTACGTTGAGTTGGATATTTACTGATTATTTGGAGCAGGCAGGAGGTGTAGAGGGCTTGGCGTCATCCCTGCCCGGATAAAAGCGGTTTTCCGCGCTTTTATCCAGGTATCCTTGGCGTCTTGTTTTCCATGTTCACGGGGGAGAGAACTTAAACATCCTTGACACCGGTCTTTATATAACAATATCCATGCCAAACTCTGGAGGCTACGTGATCCAGGATTTTTCGCTAAAATCGACGGCCATTCTGTTAATTTCTATGTTATTTGCCTCAATAAAGGCTTTGCTTTGCGGCATTTCCCGCAAAAGCCGCAGTTAGTCAATTCCGTGTTCAATCATGGATAATAAACATCCCAGTCACAACGCTCGAATCGCTCGTGAAGCATTTCCGTCATCCGGCCCGCTATCGCCAATTTTGGCGCCAACCCAAAACGGCGCTTTCTTTGCCGCAACGTTGCAAGCGCGGATTGGTTTATGCGGCGCTGTTTTTTGTGCTCAGTTCGCTGCTGCTGGTAGGCGTATTGCGGTACCTGCCCGCGCCGACGTCGGCATTCATGCTGCATCAGCATGTTGACGACCTGGTCGAAGGCCGACACTATAGAGGCATTGATCAGCGCTGGGTCAGTCGCCGGCATATTTCGCCGCACGCCTTTGCTGCGGTGGTCGCGTCCGAAGATCAATTGTTTTATCAGCATAACGGCTTTGATGTTGACGCCATCACCAAGGCTTTTAACCAATATTTGCGCGGCGGTAAACTGCGTGGGGCCAGTACGATCAGTCAGCAAGTCGCGAAGAATTTGTTTTTAAGCCCGGCTAAAAACTTCGGCCGTAAGGCCTTGGAGATCTGGTTTACGTTATTAATAGAGGCTATTTGGGACAAGCAGCGGATTCTGGAAATGTATTTGAATATTGCCGAGTTCGGCGATCATTTATTTGGTATAGAAGCGGCCAGTCGCCGTTATTTCGGTATTTCCGCCCAGCAGTTATCTGCCAATCAGGCTGCGCTGTTGGCGGCGACATTGCCGAACCCAATATTGCTAAAAGCCGATCAGCCCAGCGCTTATGTACATAAACGCCAAAGCTGGATCTTGGGCCAGATGCGGGTATTGGGGAATTGATCGCGTGTTAATCCTCGGCATCCTGATTATCCTGCGCGTCCTCGTCAGAGAGCGGCAGGCCGGACGCATCGGCAATCAGTTCTTTCAGGTATTTGTATAACAAGCGCGCCGACTTAGGCGGTTTGGCTTCCTTGGCTTCTTTTTGCGCGTTGCGCTGCAATTGGCGCAAATGTTGGCTATCCGCGCCCGGAAATTCTTCCATAAATTGGGTCAGTTGCTGATTGCCATTGGCTGCCAGCAACAAATCGCGCCAGCGTTCGGCCTGATGATGTTCTCTGACCGCATGGGCGCTGCGATTTTTCATCCGCGCCAATTTTTCATGAATCGCGGCGGTATCCAGCTTTCTGAGCTGCGCGGTGATGTATTTCAACAAGCGCTTTCTGGCGGAGTTTTGCCCCATTTTGCCGGCGTCGCGCAGGGCTTGTTCTATGCTCTCGGGTAATTCGAATTCGGCAATATGTGCAGGGGATAGTGCGCAAATTTCCTCAGCCATCGCAAACACTTCGGCTATTTCTTTTTTAATGCGAGTCTTGTTGGGACGTACTGCGTAAAATTCGACTTCCTCGTCTTCGCTTTCGCCGTCGTCCTCATCGTGGGGTTCGTCGTAATAATCTTCTTCTTCGAATTCTTCTTGGTAATCTTCGTCGTTCATGTCAAACCATTGCTATTAATAAAAGCACGAACATCACCACCATCAGCAGAGGCCCAATAACGCTGGGCCAATCGGATGGTGTTTGTTTGCTGCGCGCTATTGCGGCTTTGATGCCTGGCTGCATCCAGAGCAAAATCAGCAGCGCCAGGGCGCCGAGTATCAGGTTTTCCCAGGTTGACAGCATGATGTGACCGCTTTGTTGTGAGTGAGGGACTTTGCTATGCGGCATTCTAGCAAACCTTGCCACGCAATAAGACATTGCTTGCTGCGACACATTAAAAGTTGTTTGTCTGGATTTGTCGCTAAGCGATTATTGCAGTTGGGTAAATTCAGTTATTCACAGAAGCTGTGGATAACTCTGTGTATTAAATGTCGAAAGCCTTTGCTGGTCCCCGGTAGCTCTGGGCTGCGGTCAAATTGTATATTATTAGGTCACTATCATTAGTTAATAATAATCAATGATTTACAAATGATACTTTGTATTTCAACGAGTTATTTTGTCAAGCGTTTTCTGGTGTTGTCGTAAACAGTTTTATGTGTATAACTTGTTTACACGCCAAGCAAATTTGCGGCCAAAATGTGTTTTTTGGCGAGTCTTTAAACGGGCTGGCTTATATGGTGTGCGTAAATTTGCGATAATGGCCGGTTTTTAAAAAAGAGTCATTTCATGTGGTTTAAAAATCTTGCAGTCTACCGTTTTACCGAGCCATTTACTTTGGATGCTGTTGCTTTGGAGCAAAAACTGCAACAACAGCCGTTTCGTTCCTGTGGCAGTCACGACGAGTTTAGTTTCGGCTGGACCGCGCCACTGGGTAGAGCTTCGGATGCGCTGGTGCATGCCAATAACGGCTTCTTGATGCTATGCGGCAAAAAAGAAGAAAAAGTGGTGCCTGCATCGGTGATCAACGAAATGTTGCAAGAGCGAATCAATGAAATTGAAGAACGCGAGGCGCGCAAATTACCCGCGAAAGAGCGTAGTCGGATTAAGGATGAATTGATATTCGAACTTTTGCCGCGGGCGTTTTCGTTTTCCCGCAAAACCTATGCTTATATCGATAGTCAAGGTGGCTGGCTGGTCGTGGATGCGGCATCCGCTAAAAAAGCCGAAGATATGCTCAGCCAATTGCGTAAATGTCTGGGTTCCTTGTCTATCGTACCGCTCACCGCCACCGCCAAGCCGGCTAGTGTGATGACGCAATGGTTGATCGACAACACCTCGCCTAAAGATATTTTGATCGAAGACGAATGCGAGCTGCGTTCGCCGGAGGAAGAAGGTTCGATTATTCGTTGCAAGCGTCACGACTTGGCCTTGCCGGAAATCAAGAATCATTTGGATAGCGGCAAGCAAGTGATTAAGTTGGCGATGAGCTGGGCCGAACGCATTTCGTTTGTGTTGGATGAGAATTTGGCGGTCAAGCGGCTAAAGTTTCTTGATCTTATTCAAGAGCAAGCCGCGGATATTGAGGCATTCGACGAGGTCGAGCAGTTTGATGCCGATTTTTCTATTATGACGGCGGAACTTGCTCAGTTTTTGCCGCGTCTGCTTGAATTATTTACTGCTGAAGGTAACGCCTAATGAAAACCCGTTTGTTATTCAGTTTGCTGCTGACAGCCAGCACTGTGGCGTCTGCGCTGACGCTGCCGGCACCGGATAGGCCGGGTGACAGTTTGATAGGCAATCCGCCGCATGAGGTCAAATATGTCGCGGCCAAGCAGGAAGACACGCTGATTGACATCGCCGTCAACTTCCGACTGGGACAGGACGAAATCGTGCTGGCCAATCCCCATGTTGACCGTTGGTTGCCGCGCGAAGGCACGCAGGTGCGGATTCCCAGTAGCTTTATACTGCCCAATGCGCCGCGCCAAGGGATTGTGATCAATCTGCCGGAAATGCGTATTTATTATTTTCCGGATTCTAGCAGGGTCGTAACCTATGCGATCGGCATCGGCCGGGAAGACAACTGGAAAACACCGCTAGGTAAAACCCATATAGCCGGTAAAACCGAAAATCCTTCTTGGACTCCGCCAAAATCGATCATTGCCGAGCACTTGGCCGATGGTGATGTATTGGAACCTTATTATCCACCCGGCCCCGATAACCCGCTGGGTCTGTTTGCGTTTAAACTTGGCATACCAGGCTATCTGATTCACAGCACCAACAAAACCAACGGTGTCGGCATGCGGGTAAGTCACGGCTGCATTCGAATGTATCCGGCCGACATCGAGCAGTTTTTTCCGATGGTCAAGGTTGGTACTCAGGTCAATATTGTTAATCAATCCATTAAGGTGGGCTGGTATCACGACACGTTGTATATGGAGGTCTATCCGGAAATGGAAGAAACGCCGGCTACTTATGAACAGCGCTTGCATACGGCATTGAATTTGATAGAGCAAGCCAACGGTGGGCAAATGCCGGTAATCAAAGGTTCTGTTTTAAAAGCGGCAGTAGAAAAAGCGACGGGTATTCCGGTGGCTATTTATGAGCGTCCTACCCAGACGCCTCCTGTCGTGCAAGGCCAAGCTGCTCCGGCAGCAAAATAGAGGCAACAAAAAAGCCCGTGGCCTTGCGGCTCACGGGCTTTTTAAAATCAACAACAGCAATAATGCTTATTTGTGTTGTGATTTTTTGAACATACGGTCCAATTTGCTGTTGGTGTCTTGAGCATATTGAGCAGCACGGTTAGCAGCAGCTTCAGCAGCAGCAGCTTTTGCAGCAGCTTCAGCAGCAGCGGCTTTAGCAGAAGCAGCGTCAGCAGATGCAGTAGCAACTTTGCCTTCCAAAGTGCCTACTCTTGCGTCCAAAGCTTCCAGGTCTGAAGTGCTCGCGCAACCGGTTGCCAAAGCTGCAATTGCAACAACTGCTGATAATGTAATAGCTCTCATCATGGTTTTCCCCTTGATTGTGGTTTCAAAAAATAATAAATGAAAAACGGTGGTAATTGTCCAACATTTTTTTGGATTTTACCAACATTATTTCACCGTTACGAGTGTCCCTTTTTCTACCCATTGACTTAACTGATCAATTTGATCATTAGTCAACGCGATACATCCGTGTGTCCAATTCATGGATCTGTGGATGGACAGACTACCGCTGCCCAAGCCATGAATACCGATTTGCCCACCGAGATCGGTATTTTGCGGCGGAATTTGTCCGGCAGAATGCGCTCTGGCAATAGCTTCGTAAGTGTCGAGATCGATTTTGCCTTTTTTCAAGGCATTATCGGCATTGTCTACATTGGGGTAGGTTAGACCGAAGAATTTACGGAAAGCGCTTCTTTCGTTGATCCAGCCGATCCGATAGTTACCGAGCGGCGTGATGTCATCGCCGCGATGATTCTTTTCGCCGGCGCCATTGCGGCCAATAGCGATATTTTCCAGCACGGCAACTGTCTTGTCGCCCTTCCTGACTTCCATGCTTTGCGTCTGTGTATCCACCAGCAACCAAACATCCTGGTCAGCGAAACTGCGCGCCGATACGGTGCAGCCCACCACAATCAAAACACCTAATAATTTTTTCTTTATCATGGCAATCTGTAAATAATCAAAGTTTTGGTGTAATTTAACCCTTTCGAAACGAGGTATTACAAAGGGTAGCATATGACAACAACAATCACCAAAACGACTCCCTACGATGATCAAAAACCCGGCACATCGGGCTTACGCAAAAAAGTCAAAGTCTTCCAGCAACCCAAATATCTGGAGAATTTTGTCCAATCCATCTTCGACAGTCTGGAGGATTTTCAGGGCAAAACCTTGGTGATTGGCGGCGATGGCCGCTACTTTAACCGTAAGGCTATCCAGATCATTATAAAAATGGCGGCAGCCAACGGTTTCGGTGAGCTCATTATAGGCCAAGGCGGCTTGTTGTCCACTCCTGCCGCATCAAATATTATTAGGAAATACAATGCTTTCGGAGGTATTGTTCTATCAGCTAGTCACAATCCCGGCGGCCCTGAAGAAGATTTTGGGATCAAGTACAACGTCGGCAACGGCGGCCCGGCTCCGGAAAAGTTTACCGACAAACTGTACGAGAATACCAAAACCATCACCGGTTACAAAAAAGCCCGTTTCGGCGATATAGATTTAGACCTTATCGGTGAAGTCGAGAAAGGTGGCGTGAAAATTCGAATTATCGATTCGGTAGCCGATTACGCTGAATTAATGGCCAAGATATTCGATTTCGACCTGCTCAAACAAAGCATCCATAACGGCTTTATCACCTTGCGTTTCGATGCGATGCACGCCATCACCGGGCCATACGCCAAGCATATTCTGGAAGACACCCTGGGCGCGGCGCCCGGCTCGGTATTTAACGCGGTACCGCTGGAAGACTTCGGTGGTGGCCACCCCGATCCGAACATGGCTCACGCTCACGAACTCTGCGAAATCATGTTCGGCGCCGATGCGCCTACGTTTGGTGCGGCATCCGACGGCGATGGCGACCGCAATATGGTGATGGGCGCGAACATATTTGTTACTCCCAGTGACAGCTTGGCGATTATGGCCGCCAACGCCAAGTTGATTCCGGCTTATGCCAAAGGCATTAGCGGCGTAGCCCGCTCGATGCCGACCAGCCAGGCGGTTGACCGTGTTGCCGATAAACTAAGTCTGCCTTGCTACGAAACCCCAACCGGCTGGAAATTTTTCGGTAACTTGCTGGATGCCGATAAGATTACTATCTGCGGCGAAGAAAGCTTCGGCTCCGGCTCCAATCATGTCCGTGAAAAAGACGGATTGTGGGCTGTGTTGTTTTGGTTGAATTTAATCGCGCGCAAACGCGAATCGGTGGAAGACATTGTCCATGAACACTGGCAAAAATACGGCCGCGACATTTATTGTCGCCACGATTACGAAGCGGTCGATTCGGAGATCGCCAACGGCATTGTCGCGCATTTGCGTAGCCAGTTAAGCAGCTTGCCTGGTAAAAGCTGGGGTGATTACGAAGTCAAATTTGCCGACGAGTTCAGTTACACCGATCCGGTCGATGGCAGTGTCAGCAGCAACCAAGGCATCCGTATCGGTTTTGTGAACGGCTCGCGCATCGTGTTCCGGCTGTCCGGCACCGGTACGGTTGGTGCGACTTTGCGTATTTATTTGGAACGTTACGAGCGTGATGTCAGCAAGCACGATCAAGACGCACAAGTGGCGTTGGCGGAATTAATAACCATCGCCGAACAGCTCTGCGAAGTTAAAAAACGTACCGGCAGAACCGAGCCTGACGTTATCACTTGATCGAACCTGGCGGAATAATACGTTAGGTCTGGCTGAAGCGCCTGACCTAACGGCTCTGCCCGTAAGCATCCCGTAAAATCTGCTCCTCAGTTCGACCGCCCTCCGCCAATGCCTGAGCTCTGTCGATGGATAATCCCAGGCCGTGTCCGGCGCCTATGCCTGCAAATTGCCAGGTCTGACCATCGGCAGCTGTTACCGAATCAGGGCAAGAAGGTAGCTTCAGGGTATTACGAAAAATCTCGCAACTGAGCAGCTCTTCGCTGGTCGGATAAAATAAGCGGATAAACAACTCGCCGTCCTTGCGCCGTTCGCGGCGAATATCCAGAATTTGATTTTCCGCAAATGCCCGGCTGAGCTCCGCGCTTGAGAGCTGCCGTTGCCAGTGCTGATCACCGCCGTTGGCAAACGGCAACCAGTTCAATCCGGATTTGGCCGCCAGTTGGTCCAAAAGCGTCAGTAACGCAATATCGGTGTGGCTGCTGCGTCGCGGCTTGTCCTCAGGCAACTCGCCGAGATAGACCATGCAATGCGTGGTGTCGCAAAGTGAGCTTGATTCATTGTGCCTATGGCTGCCGTGACTGCCGTTCCAGGCAATCACAGCCCGCATCGCTTCGCGTGCACTGCCTGCTAAATTTTGGGCCTCGGCAGCCAATACGCCATCGACATAGCTGTCGACATCAGTTTCCAGCACGGTTACTCCGTGTTCATCAGTTTGTCGTAGAACACCTTTTACAATCCGCTCTGATCGGCTGGCCCGCGCGGTCGAAGTGATTCTAAATTGTCCGCAAATTGTAAAACGCCGGTATTGGTCCGCGACCAGCGGACACTCCGCTTCCGCATTCCAGCTGGCAGGATTGGTAGAGCTTAACAAGCTAACCCTAACTGCCGCAAAGCGGCTTGGATAGTCGCGTTGCCAAGTGCTTAGTAAGGCGGCAGCTTTGCTTAATATTGCTGCGCCACTGACGCCGCGTTGCCGAAATATCGCCAGAAATACCGGGTGCGTAGCTGGCCAGGCTAGCATTAAGTGGCCTGCCAAGGGGTGGCCGTCAACAGTCGATACCGTGCCGGTTTTTGCTAGAACTTGAAGTTGGCGCAACAATTTTTTATCGGTTTCGCGTTGCCCCGCCAAGGTGGAGTTAGGCAGGATACCGTTTTGACTCAGGCCTCGAAAATATTCAGGCTTGGATAGCAAGGCCGCCCGCATTGTCAGTGCCAGTTCGGGCAAGTTGGCCTGTAAAGCAAAATCGCCGTCGGCGTTACGTTCTCCCAGGTAAGATCGCCAGGTCTGCAGGTCCGATGGTTCAGTTTGCGCCGGAAGTTTTAGGTCTTTAATGGGCGACAATAACAGACGATAGCGTTCGCCTTGAAATTGCTCGCGGCGCCGCAAAAGCTTTTCAGTATCGCTCACCGCCAGTTCTGTACCTAGCAAATCAGGATCGGCTTGCGCTAATGCCGCGGTATACGGAATTTTCAACAACGAACCCGGGGGTAAGCGGCTGACTTGGTCGCCGCCGCTTGTCAATATCCGCCCGGACAGTAGGCTCATCAAGAGGAAGGAGCTATCCCCCGCATCGTCGAATGCCTGACCGAGCATTTCATTTAATTTTGCCGACACGGCACACGGTTCGCTTGGCCAGCCGGTATTGACCAACATTCGGGCCAATGCCTCGCGGTCATTGCTATCTAACTCGGCGCCTTGCCTAACCCGGTTCTTGATGCGTTGCAGTTCAAGCGAGCCGGGCCAGTCTCCAGGTGCTAGGCTCGCCAATTCGCCGCTAAAATACATCGCCCCCGCTTCTTCAGCCCAAGCCGGTAAGCGGCCGCCACAGCTACGATGACTGGCTTCGTGAAATAGTTCGTGACGCAGATATACCGCCTCGCTCAGCCCGCCTTGCGGTTGTTGCCGCAGATAAATACTGCCGGGCCGCCAGCCGCCGGCATGGCTGCCGCTGAATGCTCCACTGGTCAACGCGGGAAACACCCGCACCGGATCGCCCTCGCTAGGTATCTTGTAGCCCTGCGCCGCTAGTTCACTAACGGCAATAGTCGCGGTTTGCCGTAATTCAGCTTGCTGGGTTAGCGCCCCAAAAAACAAAATCGCCGCGCCAACATCAAACAAGTATTGCCGTCTGATGCATCGCTTTGTTGAAGCATTCATTGGTAGTTAAAGGTTTATGCTGAGCATGAGGAATCCCGCAAATCGCCGAATAGCGAAGATAAGTCCAGAAGTATCTAAATATTGGATTTTACGATTTAAATTGACAATCAGTCGAATCAGCCTAGAATGCAAGTCAGCTAGAAAATACGATTTACCCTTTGTCTACCAGCTCGATGTCTCTTCAGTAGTCCTTCGTCCTAGTTTTTCATTAAGTAATTTCCACATTTACCAGCGTGACCCGCCTTACTTTAGCTAAGGCATTATCTAAATTTTAATAGGACTTATTATGTCTACAATGACAACTGGCGTCGTAAAATGGTTTAACGCAGACAAAGGCTTCGGCTTTATCGAACAAAAACAAGGCCCTGACGTTTTCGTACATTTCAAAAACATTTTGAACCCAAACAACAGCTACAGAACGCTGGACGAAGGTCAGCATGTACAGTTCAAATTGGGCCGCGGCCCTAAAGGCCCACAAGCCGAAGAAGTAACCATCGTTTAAAGATTAAGCCGTAGTTGCCAATTGGTACCTACGGCTTTTTTGTTAGATAGAGTGGAAATCAACCGCGGTTTCCACTTTCGTTCTTCCCCCCGTTTCATTTCAACGCACTGGATTGCTTTTAAAAGCTTCTAGCAAAGCATTCAGCAGACTAAACTTTAATTGTCCGCATTGGTCCAAAGTCTTTGTAATTTTAATCAAGTAAAGAGGTGGGGCATGTCGTTAAAAAACGAATTTGAAAGTTTGCTCGTTAATCTGGATTCGGTTCGCGAGGAACTGCAACTGAAGTTGCATCTGGCTTCAATGGATGCCAAGGATGAATTTGCAGAAGCGGAAAAACAGTGGTTGCAGATTAAAAGTAAAGCCGCTGAAATTGCCGACGAATCGATAGAGACTTCCGAAGAGTACATCGCCAAGGCCAAAATCGTTGGAGAGGAGTTGAAGGAAGCTTATCAGCGAGTAGCCAAGCGCCTTTCCGAGTGATCTGCCAAAACTCAAAAAGCTGGCAAATTTAATTTGGTACCAGCCTTGCCGCTAGTGCGGGCTGGTTCATAAGGCGATTGCCTTTGGTATGAAATAAGTTGGGAACAGGTAGCCGCCAATTGTGCTGACTATGGCGGCTTGGAGCCTATCAACGCAACGGCGATTTTTGCCGTGTGGTTAAGCTATTGAATTAGCATTGCGACTTCAGCTGTAGATCTAGTTTTCCTCAGCTGTCCGTAACTGTTGTATTGCCAAGCTTAGATCCGCAATTTTGGCAATATTGTTGATCAACCGAAACCTTCGCTTCGCACGCGGGACATGTATTGGATGATTGGGTTTTATGTCCGCAGGCATTACAAAAATGAGTATTTGCGCTAATGTCGGCGCCGCATTGCTGACAGGCCGGGTTTTGCTGGGGGAGAAGCCGTGATAACATTTTAACCAGCTTGGCAACGGTATCGACCAAGTAAGTTGCATGGCTATACGCCCTGACCACAAACCAAATACTGACACTTACGATCAGAATGATCGCGCTACTATGGTAAATCGTTCTACCCAAGCTATCGACGAACGGCGCCAATAACTCCCAAAACAATGCCTGTACGGTAATCAAAATCAACAGAGCGGTTAGCGGCTCGGCGATACCTTTGGCAAATGACAACGCACCGCCGCTGTTGGGAATGGCCTCTATCACGTAGCCGGCAAAAAAATAAAACAAGATTAATGCTGCCAGCCTGGCAAAAAACCAGACTACGGCCGCGGCCTTGAATACGCCGGCCACTTCCAATTCCGTCATTACCGGTACTAGCGTAATTAATTTGCCTATTGTCAGAATGCTGGCAATCGTAATGAATAGCTGGGCGGCCCGCTGCCATGCATTGCTTGATGAGGAAATCAAAGAAAACATAGGCGTTTCAACTCCAGTTTGTAGGGGACTGCATTTGAATCAATCATTAGCTCGTTGAATGGGCGTGATTCCTTAGGTAGAGAATATCACACAAAAAAGCGGATAACCCTCAGTGCTAAACTTTAGAAGTTCAAACACTGTCTGGCTGTTTCCGGCTCAGAGACCACAGACGAAAACCGGTTTTTTGCCTTATCTAAATCCTTTACGGTACTATTCAGAGGCAATGCGTAATTGATTTTTTCCCTTCTCCCAAACGGCATCATGTCCCCCGAACAATTCCAACAAAAACTCTTTAGCTGGTTTGATAATCATGGCCGTAAGGATTTGCCATGGCAACGGGACATTAATCCTTATCGAGTGTGGGTGTCGGAGATTATGTTGCAGCAAACGCAAGTAGTCAGCGTGATTGCATATTTCAATCGCTTCGTCGCCAGGTTTCCGACGGTGCAAAGCCTGGCAAGCGCAGAACTGGACGAAGTCTTACAGCACTGGTCCGGGCTTGGCTATTATGCGCGCGCCAGAAATCTGTACAAAACCGCGCAAATCGTTGCCGGCAATGCCGGCGTATTCCCGCAAACCGTCGCAGAGCTAAGTGCCTTGCCTGGCATCGGCCGCTCCACTGCGGGGGCGATACTCAGCATCGCTTGCGGGCAAAGCCAGCCCATATTGGACGGCAACGTCAAGCGCGTGTTGGCGCGGTTTCATGCCGTGCATGGCTGGCCAGGTGACAATAAAGTGGCTGCGCAGCTTTGGCAAATTAGTCAGCGCTATACGCCGACGCAAAGAACCGGCGACTACACCCAGGCAATGATGGATTTGGGCGCTACGCTCTGCACCCGCAGTAAGCCGCTATGCGAGATCTGCCCCGTTGCAGAAGGCTGTCAGGCTAGGCAGTTGGCCTTAGTAAAACAGTTACCAGGCCCCAAGCCTCGCAAGGACGTACCGGTCAAACAATTATATTTTTTGCTGTTGCTAGACAAGGAAAACCGGATTTTACTGGAAAGGCGGCCGCCGACCGGTATTTGGGGTGGGCTATGGAGTCTGCCGGAATTTGATGATCCGCAGGCTTTGCAAGATTGGTGTCTGCAACGCCATTACCAAATGCACGCCTTGCAGACTTTGCCAGACCAGCGCCACAGTTTCTCGCATTATCATCTGGATTACACACCGATCCTGGCAAAGTTGGAAAACCCCATAAACAATGTGATGGAAGGCGAGCGGGCGGTTTGGTATAAAACCGCCGAGATTACTACTTTAGGTTTGCCGGCGCCGATCAAGCGTCTGCTGCAACAACATGTCACAGAGGATCAAAATGACGAGAATGATTAAATGCGTAAAACTGGGCGTTGAGGCTGAGGGTCTGGATGCGCCACCGTTTCCGGGTGTCAACGGCCAACGCATTTTCGAGCATGTGTCGAAACAGGCCTGGAAGGACTGGTTAGCGATGCAAACCATGATAATTAACGAGCAGCGGCTGTCCAGTTTCGATCCGGCTGCGAAAAAAATATTGGAAGCCGAGCGCGAGAAATTTTTGTTTGCCGGTGGTTTCGAGTTGCCGGAAGGCTATGTGCCGAAAAAATAGTGCCGTTTGGGCTTTAGGTGCTTTGTTAGCTGGTTAGTATTTGTAAAGTTGCGTGTACGGCTTTTGTATAGTGATAATCCGGTTAAAAGGTTGACAAAAGCGCCGTGACTGGAAAGCTCAGGATGTATATTAAAACTATCATCCGGAGAAAAATATGAACGCAACTGTAGCACCTCATATCCATGCCTTGCGCGCCGCTCTCAGCGACCACGTCCTGATGGGTAAAATAGTCGATGTGTTTTATGCAAAAATGCTGGACGACTATCGGATTAACCGCTTCTTCTTTACCCGCCCGGCTGCTGAGCAGGCTGATGCGCTAAAAGCCTATTTGAAAGCTTACTTCAATAGCTTAAATAGTGACGATGATAGAGTATTAGAGGCATTGGATGGGTATTTTACGGCAGCGTTTGCCCGCACCAACGCCAAACCGAGTTTGGTTACCGGCAACGATTTTGCCTTCCTGCTGGATATCGTTGGCGGGCAAGAGATAAGAAGCATCACGTTGTTAACGCCGGCTCATAGTTTTTTGATCAAGCTCGGTCCTGAAGATTTCCATTACGACATCGTGATGGAGCATTTGGCCGCTTCTTTAAAGCAATTGAATATCGCCGAAGATTTGGCTTATCAAATCCTGGCTTTGGCGGAGAAGGGTAGAGATGGCTTGTTGGCTAGAGGCGTAGAAGTTAAGAAAGCCGCTTGAATAGCGTTTTAGTGGTTCGGGTTTCGTTCGCTTAGGCATTGCCTAAGCGAACAATCACTAGCTGTCTTCCTTGATCATGGCAACAAGAAAATCTACGAAGCTCTGAATGGCTAAGCCGGTGCCCACTGCGGTTGCCATGTTTGCCAGTAATTTGCTGACAACACCTAAAAGTCTTTCAAGCAGTTTGTGGCCGCCGATAATTTCTATTCCGTACAGCAAAAACTCGCCTAAAAAATGATTGATGACGGCGAGCTTTAGATTTAGCTGGGTTCCCAATAAGCCTTGCGCTAACAAGGTGTGGGTTTCCGCACGTTGCAAGCCGTCTTTTAGCGCCGAAAAGTTCGGATTTAGCTCGATCCAGGCTTTTTTATAATCGTCGCGAAATTTCGGCTGAAAATACTCGCCGTTATTTATCACCTTCTCTAAAAACTGCTGCAGAGCATCAACGAAATTCAATAACCTTTTTCTGTCATCTTCGCCAGCCCCAAAGACAAATTTTTCCACTCGCTGTTCCTTCTATATGACGTCGGCGTTCTCACCAAAAAATGGCAGGCTGACGTTGAACCCACTCACGAATTTTGCGTTTAGCAAAATAAGCACTATTTCTTTACATACAGGTCGGTAATCGTCCCCTCTATCATTTCCGCCGCAAACGCAAAGGTTTCCGATAAAGTGGGATGTGGGTGGATGCTGAGGCTAATGTCTGTCGCATCTGCACCCATTTCCAAAGCCAACACAGCTTCTGCCACTAATTCGCCCGCACCTGGCCCGGTAAAGCCGGCGCCGAGAATACGGCCGGTGGTTTTGTCGGTCAGGATTTTGGTAATACCTTCGCTACGGCCCAGCGCCAAAGATCGGCCACTGGCGGCCCATGGGAATACGGCTTTGTTGAATTCCACGCCTTGCTGCTGCGCCTGGGTTTCGGTTAGGCCCATCCAAGCTACTTCCGGATCGGTGTAAGCGACCGAAGGAATGGTTAGTGCGTCGAAACCGGCTTTGTGCCCGGCAATGACTTCGGCGGCGATTTTACCTTCGTGAGTGGCTTTGTGGGCCAGCATCGGATTGCCGACGATGTCGCCGATCGCAAAAATATTGCTTACGTTGGTGCGGCCTTGCTTGTCCACCGGGATGAAGCCACGCTCGTCAACATTGACACCCGCCTTATCGGCGTCGATCAGTTTGCCGTTGGGACGGCGGCCCACCGCCACTAAGACCGCATCGAACACTTCGGATTCCGGTGCGCCTTTGCCTTCCATCGTGACTTTAATGCCGGCATCGGTAGCTTCCATCGCCTTAACGCTGGTTTGTAGCCATAGGTTTTCATACTGCTTTTTGATTTTGCGTTGCAGCGGTGTGACCAAATCTTTGTCGCAGCCGGGGATAATCTGATCCATCAATTCCACGACACTGATTTTCGAACCCAGCGCATGGTAAACAGTCGCCATTTCCAGGCCGATAATACCGCCGCCGACGATCAATAGTTTTTCCGGTACTGATTTCAATTCCAGTGCGTCAGTGGAATCCCAAACCCGAGGATCGTCATGCGGAAAGCTGGGGATTTTGGTCGGCTGCGAACCGGCGGCGATGATCGCGTTGTCGAACGTGATGGTTTGCACGCCGGCCTCACTGGTCACCGTCAAACTGTTGGCCGAGGCAAATTTACCCACGCCATTGATTACGGTGACTTTGCGTTGCTTGGCCAATTTGCCCAAACCTTGATTCAGGCTTTGGCTGACGCTTTGTTTCCAGCCTCTGATTTTATCCAGATCGACAGCCGGTTTGCCAAAACTGACGCCGTGTTCTGCCATCGCCTCGGCTTCGTGGATGATTTGCGCGGCATGCAGCAAGGCCTTGGACGGGATGCAGCCAACGTTCAGACAAACGCCGCCTAACACAGGATAGCGTTCGACCAGCACCACTTGTTTGCCCAAATCGGCAGCGCGGAACGCCGCAGTATAGCCACCAGGGCCGCCGCCCAGAACCAGTACTTCGGCATGCGTGACAGAATTGCTCATATCCCTACTCCTACAATAACAGCCGGCGAATGTCGCCCAGATAAGATTTCAATGCTTCCATAAAACGCGCACCCTCTGCGCCGTCTATGACGCGATGGTCGTAGGTAATGTCCAATGGCAGCATCAATTTCGGTTCGAATTCCTTGCCGTTCCACACCGGTTGTACCTTGGAGCGGGTCACACCCAAAATCGCCACTTCCGGCGCGTTGACGATGGGGGTAAACGCGGTGCCGCCGATGCCGCCCAGGCTGGAGATGGTCATACAGCCGCCTTGCATATCGGCAGGTTTCAATTTGCCGGTTCTGGCCAGTTCGCTTTTTTCGGCTAGCTCGTTGGATAATTGGAAAATACCTTTTTTATCGACATCGCGAATCACCGGCACGACTAAGCCGTTCGGGGTATCCACGGCAATACCGATATGGAAGTAATGTTTGAAGATCAGTTTTTCGCCGTCTGGAGACAATGAGCTATTGAAGGATGGGTATTTTTGCATTGCCGCTACCAGCGCCTTCATGATGAAGATTAGGCCGGTGACTTTAACGGCGTCCTTCGCTAAGCCAGCGTTGACCGATTTGCGGAAGTCTTCCATCGCGTCGATGGCCACTTCGTCGTGATAGGTCACCAGAGGCAGGTTTAACCAGACACGGGTCAGGTTTTGGCCGGTCAGACGCTTGATTTTGCTGAGCGGTTTTTCCTCGATTTCGCCAAATTGGGTGAAATCTACTGCCGGAATGGCCGGTATGCCTGCGCCACCGCTGGTCGAACCTCCGGAGGCCATGACTTGCTTGACGAAGTTTTTCACATCGTCTTGCAGGATACGGCCTTTACGGCCGCTGCCGGTTTGGATTTTGCTCAGGTCCACGCCCAATTCGCGGGCAAACAGTCTGACGCTGGGGGTGGCGTGTGCTTTAAACCCTTCATTGCTACTTGCCACGGGCGCAACAGGCGCTGCGGCTGGTTGGGCAGGTTCTACTTTTGGGGCTTCCGCAACCGGTGCAGAGCTCGGTTCAACTGGGGCAGGTGTTACAGTCTGTGCCGGTTCGGCGGGAACTGCAGCGGCTGCCTCGCCTGCTTCAAGAGTAGCGATCAGTGTGCCTTCGGAGACTTTATCGCCGGGTTTGATATGCACGGTTTTGATGGTGCCGGCCGCGCTGGACGGTAAATCCATCGTCGCTTTGTCGGTCTCCATCACCGCCAGGGTTTGTTCCACCGCGACCACGTCGCCGGGCTTGATCAGCACCTCGACGATGTCGATTTCAGGGACATTGCCGACGTCGGGGACCTTTATTTCAATTACAGAACTCATATGTCGCTTTCCGTTAGATCAACCAAGGGGCGGTTGCGTCAGGGTTGATGTTGTATTTAGCAATGGCTACCTCGACTTTCGCGGCGTCGAACTCGCCGGCTTGCGCCAGGCTGTGCAAGGCGGCAACGGCAACGTGGTATCTGTCCACTTCGAAGAAGCTACGCAGCTTGGCGCGGGTGTCCGAGCGGCCGAAACCGTCAGTACCCAACACCGTGTAAGAGCGATTCACCCAAGGGCGAATTTGTTCGGCAAATGCGCGCATGTAATCGGTAGCGGCGATGATCGGACCCTTGGTGCTATCCAGGCAATGCTCGATATGCGTGATGCGCGGCTTTTCGGTCGGATGCAAACGGTTCCAGCGCTCGCAGGTTTGGCCGTCGCGAGCCAGCTCGGTAAAGCTTGGGCAGCTCCAGATGTCGGCGTCCACGCCCCAATCATCGTGCAGCAGTTTGGCGGCTTCAATGACTTCGATAAAGATGGTGCCGGAGCCCAGCAATTGCACGCGCGGTTTTTTGCTGTTCGGACCTTTCTTGAACAAATACATGCCTTTCAGAATGTCGGCTTCCGCGCCTTCGGGCATGGCCGGCTGGTCGTAGTTTTCGTTCATCAAGGTGATGTAATAGAAAATATCCTCCTGTTCTACATACATCCGGCGCAAACCGTCCTGAATGATCACTGCTAATTCGCAGGCAAAGGTCGGATCGTAGGAATAGCAGTTTGGCACGGTCGCCGACATCAGATGGCTGTGGCCGTCTTCATGCTGCAAACCTTCGCCGTTCAAGGTGGTTCTGCCGGCGGTGCCGCCCAGCAGGAAACCGCGGGTACGTTGGTCGGCCGCGGCCCAAATCAGATCGCCGACCCGTTGGAAACCGAACATCGAGTAATAGATGAAAAACGGAATCATCGGTACGCCGTGGGTTGAATAGGCGGTACCGGCTGCAATCCAGTCGCACAGGCCGCCCGCTTCGTTGATACCTTCCTGCAACACCTGGCCGTGCTTGTCTTCCTTGTAAAACATCAGTTGCTCGGCGTCTTGCGGGGTGTAGAGCTGGCCGACTTGAGACCAGATACCCAACTGCCGGAACATGCCTTCCATACCAAAAGTGCGCGACTCGTCCGGGACAATCGGTACTACGCGCTTACCGATTTGTTTGTCCTTGACCAGGATGTTCAAAATGCGCACAAAGGCCATGGTGGTGGAAATCTCGTGACCTTCGCCGGTGCCGTCCAATAGCGCTTTGAAAGCGGATAAGGCCGGTACTTCGAGCGGGTAGGACTTGGCGCGGCGAGCCGGCAGATAACCGCCCAGATCGACGCGGCGTTGGCGCAGGTAATTGAGTTCCGCAGAGTCTTCCGCAAAACGCAGGTAAGGCAGATTGATCAACTCTTCGTCGCTGACCGGCAATTGATAGCGGTCGCGGATGTATTTGATCGATTCCATGCTCATCTTCTTTTGTTGATGGCTGGTGTTTTGCGCTTGTCCTGAGTCGCCCATGCCGTAACCCTTGATGGTTTTAGCCAGAACCACGGTGGGTTGGCCGGTATGGTTGACCGCCGCGTTGAAGGCCGCGAAGACTTTGATCGGGTCGTGGCCGCCGCGATTCAATTCCCAGATGTCGCGGTCGGTGTAATCCTTGACGAGTTCCTGCAGTTCGGGGGTGTTGAAGAATTTTTCCCGGACGTAGGCGCCGTCCTTGGATTTGAAGGTTTGGTAGTCGCCGTCCACGCATTCCATCATGCGTTTAACCACCAAACCGTCCTTGTCGCGGGACAGAATCGCGTCCCAGCGCCGGCCCCAGATCACTTTGATAACGTTCCAGTTGGCGCCGCGGAAGTTGGCTTCCAGTTCTTGAATAATCTTGCCGTTGCCGCGTACCGGACCGTCCAGACGTTGCAGGTTGCAGTTGACGACGAAAATCAGGTTATCCAGTTTTTCCCGGCCTGCCATGCCGATCGCGCCCAGAGTTTCCGGTTCGTCGGTTTCGCCGTCGCCCAGGAAGGCCCAGACTTTACGGCCTTCGGTGTTGGCAAAGCCGCGGTTTTGCATGTAGCGCATGAAGCGGGCTTGGTAGATTGCCATGATCGGGCCAAGGCCCATCGATACGGTGGGGAATTGCCAGAAGTCCGGCATCAACCACGGGTGCGGGTAAGACGATAAGCCGTTGCCGCCGACTTCTTGTCTAAAGCTGTCCATTTGCTCTTCGCTCAAGCGGCCCAGCAAGAAGGCGTGAGCATAAGTGCCGGGCGCGGAATGACCTTGCGAGAAAATCAGGTCGCCGCCGTGTTTGTCCGAGGGGGCGTTCCAGAAATGATTTTGCCCGACATCGTATAAGGTGACGGCGGAAGCGAAACTGGCGATATGGCCGCCGACATTGGTGTATTTGTTGGCGCGCAACACCATCATCATCGCATTCCAGCGCACGTAAGAGCGGATGGTGCGCTCGATGTCGGTGTTGCCGGGAAATTTGGGTTGCCTATCTATCGGGATGGTGTTGATGTAAGGCGTATTAGCCGAGAACGGAATGTCCATGCCGGCTTGTCTGGCGGTACTGAGCAGGGTTTCAATCAGAAAACTGGCGCGGTCGCCGCCTTCTTTTTCTATCACCGCTTGCAGTGCCTCCATCCATTCTAGGGTTTCAGCAGGATCAATATCGTGTTTGGCGGCAATATCGGTATTGTTGGTCATTACGGAACCTTGGAAAACGTTGGATTAGCTTAAAAAGGATACCCGAAATGGCTGGTTTGAGCATATTTTTTTAGTAATCCGCTGCCGGCAAATCCGGCTAGAATCCAGGTAAAACCTGGGTGTAGCCAAAAAACGCAGCGGTTTAGTTTTTCGAAGCAGGCAAAAGGTTATTGTATGGTCAGAATTGCATTGGGTTTAATGAGCTTCAGCCCTTAAGTACAGGTGGCTTTGCAAGCCGACATGACGTAAAATTTGTGCCAGTACTCATTTTTAAGGAAATCCCTATGCGTAATCAACTAGTTAAACCCTTGGTTGCCTTGTTTCTTTCTACGGCAAGCATAGAAGCTAGTGCTGGGCTGGTCAGCTTTACCTCCACTGAGTTCCAGCAAACCCTGGATGGACAGGTTTTTACTTTCGCTATTGATAATGCGCCTTTGGCGGATTTAGTGGCCGGCAGCTTCACTGTCCATGCGCGTGGAGATTACTCGATCAACGCATCTACTGCCAATCCTGAGAACATCGCCGTTACATTCGAAAGTGTGATCAGCAATCTGAAATTTGCTCCTATTGCTCCACCCGTTAACTCTAGTTCTGTCTTTGTGGACGCCAACAATTACAGCACGGTTACAAACGCCGATTTGGTCGAGTGGTCGCGGAGCACGCTGCTACCGGGTGCTTTATTGCAGAGTTGGACACAGGACAACAAAATCCTTATCACCTTGGCACTGTCACCTGATGTGACCGCGGACTTGAATGCTGGACAAGGCAGCAACCCTTTTGTCCAGGCCACTATTACGTATACGACTTCGGCAGTACCTTTGCCGGCCGCAACATGGCTGTTTTTGTCTGGTCTGATTGGTATGGTAGGCTACGGAAAACAGCGCAAAGCAGATTAAAGCTGGTTCCCAGACAACAAAAAGCCGGCTTATGCCGGCTTTTTGTTGCGAAATGCGCTTGATTAATGAATAACGCTATCGGGGTGTTGCAAATCAGGCAGCACACTGCTGATGCCAGTATTGAGCAATGCGCCGGTATCGACGGTAAAGCTACCAACGCGGGTGCTATCGCCATCACCATCTGTTGCACTAAAACCAAACTGTAATTGCAGGTTTTGTGGCGCTACGCTGGTATATTGCAGGCCTCCCACCGCGAGCTTGCCAAAATTAACCTGGATTTCCAGCCTGTCGTATCCACCAACCACATCAATCGGGTCCGTAAGCCCACCTCCAGCAGGCGTGCTAAATACAACCGTTCCAGTATCAACTTGGGTTAGCCCCCTATAAGCTGTCCAGCTAAAAACATCCAAAGCACTACCAACATCGGCTTCATTGAGTTGTACCGAGTTTACTAATTGCGGAGATGTAATATCGAAACCGCCGACAGTACCAAACCTGTAGGTTATTACTTCCGATGCATCCAAAAATCTATCACCCACACCGACGTCATTGTTTGCTGAGTCGATAAACAAGTTGCTGCCCTCAACAAGCAGAGAATTCCCTACAGCAACTTTTCCGGCACCGAAAGCCAGCGCGGCGCTGCCAAAATCTAGAGTGGTGCTCGGCGCAGCAGGCAAATCCAAAACATCGTGCAATTCCAATTTGTACGCACCATCTACGGCGCCGTTAACTGTAGGCAGCAGCGAAAATACCATGCGGTCAGCGCTGAGGTCGGCAAATGTGGTCGTCAGGGCACCGTTATCGACAAAAGCATAAAGTTCTTGTAACTGGTCGCCGTTGCTATCGACAATCAAATAAGAAATACCGTCTGCTCGAGACGTTAACGCCCCATTATTGTTTGTCAAATTTACACCACCGGCACTCCCAAAGCCGTCAAAACCCAGATCGTAATCAATCAAGCCCGTTAATGTTTGACCTGCGGCATCTTGTAAATTCCCGTTGCTGTTTTTGACGAAGGGCGCATCATCAAACACGTTCGCACTAAACGTCGTATTCGCGACCCTTCCGTCCTGATCGGTTAACGTCGCGGAAAATGTAAAGCCAATAGCCGGCGATTCCGGTGCGCCTGTGTTTATGTGGGTCAAAGCGTTTAGCAAGGTAAAGGTGTAACTGTCATTGTTCACAATTACCTGATAAGAACCGTCGCTGGCTGTCAGGGTTTGCGTAGCGGCGTCCCAGGTTGCCCCGCTGGCCGACAAGACAACCGATGTTGGTGCTTGGCCGTTAATACGCAGAGTGCCGGTCTCGGCAGGGGGTAAGCTAGCGTCACTTTCGTCCACGATGACGTCGCTGACACTGACAGTAGGCACGTAAACAATGCTGACCTCGGCGGGATTGGACTCCAGGCCCAAATTGTCCTCTACGGTGTAGGTGATCAGAGTCGGATTACCGGTAAAGCCGGGGGTTGGCGTAAAAGTAATCGAGCCTGTAGTCGTGTCGACAGTCCAAATACCCTGGCCAGGCACAACTAGTGGTTGACCGGGTCCGTTACTGCCGACGATTTGCACGCTGGCGGGGTTGAGCGTGCCATCCGGGTCATTGTCGTTGCCTAGCACGTTGATCGTAACACTGCTGCCGGGTGTTAAGCCTGTAACGCTGTCATTGCCTGCAATAGGCGGCTGGTTGCCGGAGGTTGCCGCGGCCTGCTCCGGATTCAAAATCAAAACTTCGGGCACAATCGGCGGAAATGCGACATTGGGACCTGTGGTATCGAAACCATTCGTGACCGGTGCTACTGGGTTGAGATATTCGACGATAACAGGCACATGGCCTTCGTTACCTGCCCCAGGCGCGCCTCCTGCTGCCGGCGCACCGCCAGCGGCAGTCGCTTCAGCTATTGTGGTTGGATCGGCGCCAGCCAGTAAGGCCGCCTGAATATCTTCCGCGCTGGGACCGGCGGGTGTCGGATTCTGGGTGATCTGAGCCGGCTCGCCTTGTTCCTGCAGCGCTGCAGCAAGCTGCATGCTGTCGTTGCCGCCCATATCAATAAACGAGCCATTGGCAAGTTGTATCATCACCGTGCTGCCGTCGGCAGTGGTCAAAAGATCGGTTGGGTAAACGCGGTCGCCGACCTGCAAAATACGTTTACTGCCGTCGGCGGCAATGGCGGTAACGGTGCCAGTTGCGATTTTAACGATGCCGATTTCTTTGGCCATGCTTTGCTCCGAAGTTTATTCCAAATAAATAACGTGATTTTGTGACCGAATAATAAGCTAATTTGAACAAGTTGACATAGTACCTTGGTTCGAAATTTGCCGAGACGAGTCGTTAGGAGCTGCAGGACAGCATGGAGCAGCCGGCGCGCTGCTTAGCCCAATCGGGCCGTTTAGCGGCAAAACTCTGTTTATCCGCTTGTTCGACGTAAGGATGGCGCAGCACTTCGAGCAATTCTTGAACTAAAGAAAAATCGCCTTGTTCGGCTTGGTCAATAGCCAATTGCGCCAGATAATTACGCAATACGTATTTCGGATTGACCGCGTTCATCGCTGAACTGCGATCCAGCGGTAGCCTGCCGTCGCGCTGACTGCGCAGGCGGTAAATGGCGAACCAGCGGCTAGCTTGTTCCATGAGGTCGTCGTTCAACGGCTCGTAGCTGGTGCGCTGCAACAGCGCTAAAAATTGCGCCGGCGAATTGGCTTCCGTGCTGACATCGACATCAGCCAACTGCCGATAAAACAAGGTCATATCGGTTTCAGCGGCTTGCATGAGCTGGGTTAAGTCGTTCACCAAGGTCTCGTCTTCGCTGGGCTCGAACCTTGTTAGGCCCAATTTGGCGGCCATCATCGCCTGCCAGCCGGCGTCGAAGGTGTCGGTATAAGCCGATAAAGCTTGTTGCAAACTTTCGGCGCGCATAATCAAGGGATACAAAGCGTTGGCGAGTTGTACCAAATTCCAATAGGCGATTTTCGCCTGATTGCCGAACCGGTAGCGCCGGCCCTGAGCATCGGTGGTGTTGGGGGTCCAGTCCGGATCGTAATTTTCAAGCCAGCCGTAAGGACCATAATCGATGGTTAAGCCCAGGATCGACATATTGTCGGTATTCATCACCCCATGTACGAAACCGACCCGCTGCCAGTGCACGATCATCTCGGCGGTTTTGCGGCAGACTTGTTTAAACCAATCGAGGTATACAGGAATCGATGGCTCACCCAGCTCCGGAAAATCGGTGCGAATGGTGTAATCCACCAGTTTTTTCAGCGAGTCGATGTCATCGCGCGCTGTGAATATTTGAAAGTTGCCGAAGCGGACGAACGACGGCGCCACCCGGCAGACCACCGCGCCAGGTTCCATTTGCGGATTACCGTCATAGAACATGTCGCGCACCACTTGCTTGCCGGTCAGGATTACACTCAAGGCGCGGGTGGTCGGCACACCGAGATGATGCATGGCTTCGCTGCACAAAAACTCGCGTATTGAAGAACGCAGAACCGCCAAACCGTCAGCGCTGCGGGAATAAGGCGTCACGCCTGCGCCTTTCAGTTGCAAGGTGTAGCGTTGCTTACGCTGATTAACCACCTCGCCCAAGTTGATGGCTCGGCCATCGCCGAGTTGGCCGGCCCAATGGCCGAATTGATGGCCGCCGTAGCACATCGCATACGCTTCCATGCCTTTTGCCAGTCTGCTGCCGGCGAATACTTGGCAAAAATCTTCCGATTCGCAGAGTTCGGCAGACAATCCCAAATCTTCCGCGACTTCTCTGGAATAAGCGACCAATCTGGGTTGCTGCGCCGGCGTCGGATTGGCCCGGGAATAGCAGGCTGCATAAACTTGGCGCCGAAAATTATCCGGTTCGGGATCACCAGGCAGCTCGCGGATAAAGCGATTGTCGAAGTTCAGATTATCGAGGGCTGAATTGTGGTTTTCGGTAGGCATGATGACATCTTATCGGAGGCTAAAAAATTTTCGAATCGCGGCTGGAACCGGCTAAGATAAGCCACTAGCAGCTAGTTTATATAAATCAACTTTTCAATCAGGGAATACCAATGAACAATCTTCTTGCAAAACGCGGACCACGCGCTTTTGGCTTTAGTTCACTTCTATTAGTCGCCAGCCTTGCGACGACGCAACTGACCGGTTGCTTTACTGTCGGCCAAGAGTTTTCCCCCGTCAGAGTGCCGGAAATCAAGGTCGGCCAAACCCGTAAGCAAGATATTACCGAAATGTTCGGCACGCCTTGGCGTACCGGTATGGAAGATGGTAAGCCTACCTGGACTTACGGGATCTACAAATATGCTTTGTTCGGTGGTAACGATTCCCAGGATTTGCTGATTCGTTTCGACGCACAAGGCGTAGTGCGCTCTTACACCTTTAGTTCTACCCGCAAATAATCGTGGCGACCAGTGTTTGCTCGCGGTATTTTGGCGATTTCGCTGTTACTGGCGTCCAGTAGCGGCGTAGCTAAAAAGCTTTATAAATATCAGGATGCCGAAGGTACCTGGTTTTTTACCGATCAGGCCCCCGCATCGAATCAGCCGGTAGCAGTCAGGCAGTTAAAGGCGGCCAATCCTAAGCGCGTTTGGCTGGAAAAAACGGCCGATGATTTGCAACCGAGTTTTTTTGCGCTGAACGCTTATCCGGGGCCTATCGAACTGGCCGTCGATTGGCGTGAGCGGGAAAATGTCAGCGCCAATCCGGATTTGCCGCGCCGCTTTGTCGTTGAATCAGGACAGTCCGGCAGCTTGTTTTCGCTTATTCCCAACCAGAGCGCCGGTTTTTATAGTGTCAATCTGCAATATAGCTATGTGGTTGGGCGGCCTTTACCCGGCTATGTGAGTCAAACCCTTTATAAACCACCTTTGCCGGCCGGCGCACAGTTTCAAATTACCCAAGCTTTTAATGGACCATACAGTCATAACGATGAACAGAATCGTTATGCGGTAGACATCATGATGCCGGTTGATACGCCGATTTACGCAGCCCGGGGCGGTATCGTGCTGGAAGTGGAAAATGACTATACCAGTCATGGTACTAGCCAGGCTTACGCCAGCAAGGCTAACAGTATCAGGATCTTGCATGAGGACGGCTCCATGGCTGTGTACGCGCATTTGGCTCTGGAAAAAGCCCAAGTCACGCCAGGAATGCGGGTGGCAACCGGGCAGCTGATCGCTTACTCCGGCAATACCGGTTTGACGACCGGGCCGCATTTGCATTTTGCGGTGCAGATCAATCGCGGTATGGAGCTGATTTCCGTACCGTTTCAATTTACCGACGTGAACGGTCTGGCGGTGGAGCCAAGGCTTGGCCTGTGGTTGTCCGGGCCGGCGGCTTCCGTCGGTAATTAGCCACCAGCCGTTGAACTAAAAAACCGAAAGCAGCCCCGCCCCGCGCATTTGGCTTGATACATGGCATTGTCGGCGTTTTTCATCAGGCTATTTGCCTCCAGGCCGTCATCGGGATAAACGGCAATGCCGATACTGGAAGAAATATCCAGCGTGTGTTGTTGAATCACAAACGGCTGATTCAGACTGCTTAAGATGCTTTCGGCCACCAGCCCGGCCGCGGAGTGTCGGTCCAATTGGCAGAGTAAAATTACAAACTCATCGCCGCCCAAACGCGATACGGTATCCGTTTCCCGCTTGACGCAAGCCTCCAGACGATTCGCCACCTCTTTCAGCAATAAGTCGCCGACATCGTGACCGAAGCTGTCGTTGACCGGCTTGAATTTATCCAGATCCAGATAGAGCAAGGCCAGCAAACTGCGTTCGCGTCTGGCCTGAGCGATAGCCTGATGCAAACGGTCGATCAGCAAGGTACGATTGGGCAAGTCGGTCAGTGCGTCGAAGTGGGCCAGATGATGAATGTGTTGCTCTATGGCTTTACGCGCCGTTATGTCCATCATCGTGCCGACATAATGGGTTATTTTGCCATCCGGGTTTTTCACGGCGCTAATGGTGAGCCATTCCGGAAATATATTGCCGTTCTTGCGCCGATTCCAAATTTCACCTTGCCAGACGCCTTTGTTATCAATGGATTGCCACATTTCGGCAAAAAACAGCGCATCGTGAATGCCGGAATTGAGGATATTCATTTTTTGACCGATGGCCTCTTCGCTGGCGTAGCCGGTAATCTCGGTAAAGGATTTATTCACCTTTAAAATGACGGCATCGGCATCGGTAATCATCATGCCCTCCTGCGATTCAAAAGCGGTCGCGGCAATTCGCAGTTCGGTGTCCAGGCGTTTGCGTTCGCTAATATTTTGCGCGAAGGTAAAACTCAGTTCCAAGCCATTGTGAGCGATATAGTGGCAGGTGAGCTCAACTGGGAAAATCGTGCCGTCCTTACGCCGATGGCGGCTTTCGTGGCTGACAATTTCGCAGTCGCGCAAGCGCTGCCAGATGTTTGACCAGGCGCTGGCCAAAAGGTCCGGATCGAATTCCCAGGGTGCCATACCCACCAGTTCGTCCCGCGAATAGCCCAAGGACTGACAAGCGTAATCGTTGACGTAAGTCACCATGCCCTTGGAATCAAGACAGAAGAAAGCGGTCTTGCTTTTATCGACCATGGTTTTGGCCAGCCACAACTCGTTTTCGATCTTCTTTAGCTCGGTGATGTCATCGTATACTCCCAATACCCCGATGGTTTCGCCCAAACTATTGCGCAGTGGCGCTTTCGATGTTCTCAGTAGAATCTCTTTGCCCTCAGGCGTGGTTTGCGGCTCTTCGTAAGCCAGCTTAGGCAGATTGGATTGCATGACCTGGCGGTCGTCGGCACGATAGCGCAAAGCCTGGTTTCGCCAGGATAGTTGCTGATCGACTTTACCGAGGAGGTCTTCGGTTCTCGTGAAACCGCCATCTCGCGCGAACTGCGAGTTGCAGCCGAGATAGCGCGAGTGCAGGTCTTTCCAAAATACCCGCATGGGTATGGTTTCGATCACCGATTGCAGCAAGCTGCGCGACTCGGCGAGCGCGTTCATTGCATTGATGCGTTTGGAAATATCGTAGAGCAATACCAGTTGCATTTTCTTGCCGGCCCCACCTATGCGGGTGGCGGTGGTCATGACGTGCTTGTTCAGACCGTTTTTGCAACGAACTTTGATTTCCAGGGGCTGAAATTCTTGGTCGTCATTTTCGAAGCGCTTTTGCCATTCCGCGCCAATCGTTTCACGGTAAACAGGATCGGGGAAGGCCTGTAATTGCCACGCGGACAGGTTGGGAATATCCCGGAGCCGGTACCCGAAGACCTTGGTAAATTCCGGGTTCAGCATTTGCAGATTGCACTTGTCGTCGAATAGCGCCAGTGGAATGGGCAGTGCGGTGACAATAGTGCTTAATTGGATATTGTCGTCGTTCAAACTGCTCAACTGGTCTAAAAAAACAATGATCATCGCGCAGATCAAAGAGGCGACCAGTAGCGAAGCGACCAAGCCGGTAAGTAGATAATCGAAGCTGATTTCGCGTTTCAGCAGCCATTCCATTATCGCCACAATCGATTCGGTGAGCATTGTCGCCAGAGCAACCGAAATCAGCCAAAGCTGGTATTTATTGATACGCTGTAACCGGCTGAGAAGGATGTATTTCAAACTAGGCTTTAAGTACTTATTCGGCTGAAACGCGCAGTCGTTGACGAGATTTTTTTGTACGCTAAAGCTTACATCTTTGTAGGCCTATTTCAAAATCTTTCGAGGATTTTTCCTGTTTTAATCTGCGGCTGCTCCAATCCAATAAACACTCAATGAGCTGCTTTACCCCGGCGACGAGCGATGAGGATGCATAAGGCCATTAAACAAAATCCGGCCCCCGCGTAAAACGTAAACTCGGCGCCGTAGCTATCCCACAGCAACCCCGCCAAGATGCTCGCCAACAGCATGGCGATGCCGCCGACCAGATTGAAAAATCCGTAAGCGGTGCCGCGCAGGTCGGCCGGTGAAGTGTCCGCGACCATTTTGGCCAGCAGGCCTTGAGTCATGCCCATGTGCACCCCCCAAAGCCCAACGCCGGCCAGCACTATCCGCCAATCCGCGCTGCTGGCCAGTACCAGGTCGGCGGCGACGAGTACCAACAGCCCCCAAGCCAGCAATTTCCGGTGCGATACGCGGTCGGACAGACGGCCAAACGGGTAAGCCGTGGCCGAATACACAACATTCATCGCCACCATTGCCAAGGGTAACAGCGCAATCGGAATGCCGCTTTGTTGGGCGCGCAGCACCAAAAAGGCCTCGCTGAATCGCGCTAGCGTGAACACCGCGCCTATCATCACTACCCGCCAATAGTCGGCATTTAAGCGTTGCAGATTGGCGCGCTTGATGGGGTTGCCGTGTTGCGAACGCTGCAGATGCTTGGGTTCGCGCACACCAAACAGCAACATCAGCACCGACAACCCGCCGGGGATCACGGCCACCCAAAAAACCGCCCGAAAATCGTTGGCCCACAGTAGCATGAGTGCCACCGCCAGCAATGGCCCCAAAAATGAGCCGACCGTATCCAGCGATTGCCTGAGGCCAAAGGCCGCGCCGCGAATTTCCGGCGGGGTGATGTCGGCAACCAGTGCGTCGCGCGGTGCGCCGCGTATGCCTTTGCCGACCCGGTCCAGCAGTCGCGCGCTTAAAACCATGCCGCTGCTGCCGGCGATGGCAAACAGGGGTTTGGTCAACGCTCCCAGGCTGTAACCTATCAAGGCCAGACTTTTGCGCTTGCCCAAATAATCGCTGAGCACCCCGGAAAATACTTTGACGATCAGCGCGGTCGCTTCCGCTGCGCCTTCGATTAAACCGATGCTCAAACTGCTGGCATGCAGAGTGGTGAGCATGAATACCGGCAGCAGGCTGTGGATCATTTCCGAGGAAATATCCATCAACATACTGACAAAGCCCAATGCCCAAACGCTTTTCGGGATTTGTCGCCAGATAGGTTTTGGGCCGGAATGCGTCATGGAGTTTATGTTTGCCGATCGTTTAAAGGAAATCACAGCGCCTAGGTTGCTGTAAAACCCGCCGCCCCGATGGAATTTTATTGTCGCAAGGCCCTAGAGATTGACAACGCCCGTTAGCAGTGTAAACGTAAGGCCATTTTTCAACAGGAGGTTTTTATGATGCGTAGTTTATTCTTTTTGGCCTTATTGTTCAGTTCCGGTTTGCAAGCGGCATTGCAGGAGCAAGCCGTGAGTTATACCGCTGGCGATACCACGCTAAAAGGCTATCTGGTTTGGGACGATACGAAAGGCGACAAGCAGCCCGGCGTGCTGGTGGTTCACGAATGGTGGGGCTTGAACGACTACGCCCGGCAGCGCGCGAAGATGCTGGCGGAACTGGGTTATACCGCGCTGGCGGTCGATATGTACGGCGACGGCAAATCCAGCGAGCATGCAGCCGAAGCCTCAACCTTCATGAACAGCGTTGTGGAACGGGCGGGCATTTCGCAATTACGTTTTACCGCGGCTTTAGCCTTTTTACAAAAACAAGCCAGTGTCGATAAGGGCAAGATTGCGGCGATAGGCTATTGTTTCGGCGGTGCGACAGTCTTGAATATGGCGCGCTTGAGTACCGATCTGGCGGCAGTAGTGAGTTTTCACGGTAATCTGGCCACGCAAACCCCGGCGCGGGCCGGGCAGGTGAAGGCGCGGGTATTGGTATTGAACGGCGCGGCCGACGAGTTTGTCAGCGCCGACAGCATTGCGGCTTTTGAAAAAGAAATGACCCAAGCCGGCGTGGATTATCGTTTGGTTAACTATCCCGGCGCGCGCCACGGCTTCAGCAATCCGGACGCCGATAGGTTGGGCAAAGCCAATAATTTGCCTATCGCTTACGATGCCGAGGCGGACAAACAATCTTGGGAAGCCATGCAACAGTTGTTTCGCGAAGTGTTCAAGCAATAGCTAATCGTCAGTCAAATCGGTGGTTGTCGGCGCATAGGCTCTGATAAACGCGCTGACGGCGCGTTCGACTGTGGCTTTAACTTGTTTGGGTTTCAATTCCCGGCGGGCGTTGAACAAGCCCGATTCGTAGACTTCCGATTCCAGCAAACCGCGAAAATGCGCGGCCACCACATGTGGGTCGGCATGCCGCAACTGGCCGGCATTCATCGCTTGTGCGAAAAATTGCGCCGTAAATTGCATGCCCTTGGCGGGGCCGTTTTCGAAAAACAGGCGGCCGGCTTCCGGCTGAGTGGCGGCGGCTGCGATCAACATGCGTCGGGCCGCCAAACTTTTCAAGGACAGAAAGTTGCTCATCACGCCTTCGCCGAAACGTTGCAAAGTGGCCGGCAAGTCGTCGGAAGGTTGCAACAGTGCCAGGACTTGGTTGACCTGGTCTGGCAGTGTATCGAGAGGCGCACTGCCGCAGTCCGGCATCAGCAAGGAAAATAATTGCTCGCTGTGGCGATCAGCGGAACGGCGCGCCAATTCCAGAAACAACTGCTCCTTGGAGCTGAAATAGTTGTACAGCGTGGCCTTGGAGTGGCCGGCAGTAGCGGCGATTTCCGCCATCGTCGCTTGTTCGAAACCGACTTTTTCAAACAGGGTTTTTGCCGCATCCAGAATGGCTTGGCAACGTTCTCCACTTTTCTTTCTCATGGAACCTTCCTTATTCGAGCGAGTCGGCTGAGTTTCGAGCACTAGGCCGCTGTTTGGCTTATTCTAGACCCGATGGTTCAGTTTTAAATTGTCGTATAGACTTGGAGCTGAGTAATGTTTGCCGAGATTTTTCGTCATGATGACACACCTAGCCCGCCGTATAAGCTTTTATACCCTTTATTCCCAGCGTGGATTGGCACGCGGTTCATTGCTTATCGGGATTTTTACCGTACTGGCATGCTGTGCGGTGCTAATAGTTTGGTTGTTAAACCGCGAAAGTCCAGGCGCAGCAGCGCCGGGAAAAACGGTGCCGGCGCTGACGGTGACGCGGGCAGTGCCGCAATGGCGGCAGTGGCCGACCACCCTGGAAGCGTCGGGGGCGATTACGGCCTGGCAAGAAGCCGTCATCGGCGCCCAGCAATCCGGATTAAGGTTAATCGAAGTCAATGTCAATGTCGGCGATCAGGTCAAGCGCGGTCAGCTATTGGCGCGTTTCGATGCTGATATGCTGCGCGCCGATCTGGCGCAATTGCAGGCCAATCTGGCCCAGGCGCGGGCCACCGCCGCGCAAGCCGAAACCAACAAACAGCGGGTGCTGAAACTCAAAAACGCAGCGACGCTGAGTCAACAGGAGTTGTTGCGGTACGAAACCGAAGCGGAAACCTCCCGAATTCAGGTCGATGCGATCAAGGCCCAGTTGGCTGCTAAACAGTTGCAACTAAGCTATGCCGAGGTGCGGGCGCCTGACGACGGCGCGATTAGCGCGCGAATGGCAACCCTGGGCGCGGTGGCCGGCAGCGGGCAGGAGTTGTTTCGGTTAATTCGGCAAAATCGCCTGGAATGGCGTGGTGAATTGACCGCCGGGCAAATCGCGCAAATTCAGGCGGGGCAAGCGATACAACTGAGCCTGCCGGACGGCAGCGTTGCCCAAGCTAGGGTGCGGCAACTGGCGCCGGCCTTGGACGAGCAGTCGCGATTGGGCGTCGTGTACGCCGACATCCTGCCGGGCAGTCAGGCGCGGGCCGGCATGTATGCCAATGGCCGGATCGAGTTAAGTCAGCGTCCGGCATTGGTGGTGCCGGCCGCCAGCGTGGTGATCCGCGATGGCCGCAACTATGTGCTGAAGCTGCTCAGCGATGCCGATACCTCCCCGGTAAGTTTGCAGGCGGTCGCTACCGGCCGTCAGTACGGGGTGGATATTGAAATCGTCCACGGTTTGAGCGAAGCAGAGCGCGTGGTATTGGAGGGGGCCGGCTTTCTCAATGATGGTGATCTCGTGCACATCGCGCCGGCGAGGGTTGATTGATGAGTTTTGCCTCTTGGTCGATTCGCAACCCCATTCCATCGATTTTACTGTTTATCTTGCTGTCATTGGCCGGACTACGCGGCTTGCAGCAGTTGTCGATACAGAGCTTGCCGGATCTGGATTTACCCAGCGTCATCGTTAAGCTCAACCAACCGGGCGCGGCGCCGGCACAGCTGGAAACCGAAGTGGCGCGCAAAGTCGAGGATTCGATTGCCACGCTGTCCGGGTTGAAGCATATCCGCACCTCGATTACCGATGGTTTGGTGCAAATTAATGTCGAATTTATTCTGGAAAAAAAGCTTTCCGATGCCTTGATAGAAACCAAGGACGCGGTGGACAGGGTGCGCTCGGATTTACCGAGCAGTGTGCTGCAACCTAGTATCAGTGCGGTGACCGTGGGTGGCGCGCCGATTTTGACCTATGCGATTGCCTCGACCAAACTGGACGAGGAAGCCTTATCCTGGCAGGTAGACGATAACGTCAGCAAGGTCATGTTGGGCGTGGCTGGTGTCGGTCGCTTCGAACGCCTGGGCGGTGTGCAGCGGGAAATACAACTGGAAGTCGATCCGGTGCGCTTGGCTTCGCTGGGCGTCACCGCAACCGATGTGTCGCGAGCCTTGAAACAGGCGCAGCAGGAGTCTTCCGGCGGCCGGGGTAATGTGGGCTTGGCGGAGCAATCCGTGCGCACACTGGCCACGGTGCGGCAGGCCAGCGAACTCGCGGCCTTTCCGGTACCGATAGCCAACGGCGGCGAGGTGCGCTTAGAGCAAATCGCCACGGTCCGCGACACCGTTGCCGAGCGTACGCAATTGGCAGCCTTGGACGGCAAACCGTTGATCGGTTTCAACATCTACAGGGCCAAGGGTTTTGACGAAACCCGCATCGCCAATGATGTGGATCAGGCCTTGGCGCGGATGCGCGAAGCCGATCCTTCCTTGAGTTTTACGCTGATTTCCGGTTCGGTGGCGTATTCGCAAGAGCAGTATGAAGGTTCGATGATGATGCTCTACGAAGGGGCGTTATTGGCGGTGCTGGTGGTCTGGTGGTTCTTGCGCGATTGGCGGGCAACTTTGGTGTCGGCGTCGGCCCTGCCTTTGTCGATTCTGCCGACGTTTGCGGTGATGCATTGGCTGGGGTTTTCCATGAACATGCTGACCATGCTGGCCTTGGCCATCGTGGTCGGGATATTGGTGGACGATGCGATTGTGGAAATCGAAAACATCGCCCGGCATGTGCGGATGGGCAAAAGCATCCGTCAGGCCGCCGCCGAAGCGGTTGATGAAATCGCGCTAGCGGTGATCGCCACCACCTTGACGTTGGTGGTGGTGTTTATGCCTACCGCGCTGATGAACGGGGTTTCCGGGCTGTTTTTCCGGCAATTCGGCTGGACGGCGGTGGTTGCGGTGCTGGCATCCTTGCTGGTGGCGCGCTTGCTGACGCCCATGCTGGCGGCTTATTTACTCACTGAAGGTCATCATCCGGCCAGCGTCGATGGTAGATTGATGCCCATTTACCTGCAAGCCGTGCACTGGACGCTACGTCATCGCCAAGCGACGATGCTGCTCTCCACGCTGTTTTTTATCGGCGCTTGCTTATTGCTGCCCTTGATCCCGGCGGGATTCGTGCCGCCCGCTGATCGCGGTTACACCACGGTGCAATTCGAGTTGCCGCCGGGTAGTTCGATAAACGATGCCGGTCGAGTCGCCGAAGCGGCGCGAACGGTTCTGCAACCGCTGGCAGGTGTCGAACACATTTTTACCGCGGTCGGCAGCAGTCAAATAGTCGGTGGCGGTGTGACCAGACCGGGCGAACAACGTAAGGGCGCGCTGACCTTAACCTTGAGCGAGCGAGGACAGCGGCCGCATCAATCGCAGATTGAACAGGCGGTGCGGGAAGTTTTGCGCGAAGTGCCCGGCGCCCGCTTCTCCATTGGCATCGGGGGGCCGGGCGAGAAGATGTCTTTGATACTGTCCAGCGATAATGCGGCGGCCCTAAAGGCCAGCGCACAGGCCTTAGAGCGCGATTTGCGTAATATGGGTAGCTTGAGCAGCATCAGTTCCACGGCCAGCCTGGAACGGCCGGAAATCGCCATTCGGCCGGACTGGCAGCGCGCTGCCGAACTAGGCGTGACAGCCGAGCTGATCGGTGAAACGGTGCGGATTGCCACCAGCGGTGATTTCGACGCCCAACTGGCCAAGTTGAATCTGGATAACCGCCAACTCGCGATTCGGGTAAGGATAGCCGATGCCGCGCGGCAGGATTTGCAGGTCTTAGCCAATCTAAGAGTAAGGGCGGGGGATAGGTTGGTGCCGCTGTCCAGTGTGGCGGAGCTAACGTTAGCCAGCGGTTCGGCGCAGGTTGACAGGTATGACCGTCGCCGCTATGTCACGGTCAACGCCGAACTGGGCGGCATGTCCCTGGGTGAGGCACTGGCCGCTGCCAAAACTTTGCCGGCAGTGGTTAATATGCCATCCAGCGTTACATTGATTCGTACCGGCGACGCCGAAATCATGGCCGAATTGGCCAGCAGTTTTGGTATGGCGATGCTGACCGGATTGCTGTGCGTGTTTTGCGTATTGGTGTTGCTATTCAAGGATTTCTTTCAACCCTTGACCATCCTGTCGGCGATACCGTTGTCAATGGGCGGCGCGTTTGTCGCACTGTTGCTGACCGGCGGCGAGTTGAATATTCCGTCGATGATAGGCTTGATCATGCTGATGGGCATCGTCACCAAAAACTCGATCCTGCTGGTGGAATATGCGTTGCTGGCGATGCGCGAACATGGGCTGAGTCGGCACGAGGCCTTGCTGGATGCCTGCCATAAACGCGCCCGGCCTATAGTCATGACCACGGTGGCCATGATTGCCGGTATGTTGCCGATTGCGTTGGGATGGGGGGCGGACGCCAGTTTTCGTCAGCCGATGGCGGTGGCGGTGATTGGCGGCTTGATTAGCTCTACTTTGTTAAGTCTGCTGGTGGTGCCGGTGGTGTTTACCTATGTCGATGGTGCTCGGCAAAGTTTGGTAAAGCCGTTTTTCGGTAGTGTCTCAAAGGGCGAATGAATTCGCCCTTCACGCGGCGTTAACGTGTGCCGAATACCACGATGGTTTTACCGTGTGCGGTGATCAAGCCCTTGTCTTCCAGCTCTTTCAATACGCGCCCTGCCATCTCGCGGGAACAACCGACGATGCGGCCGATTTCCTGGCGGGTGATATGCAACTGCATGCCATCCGGATGGGTAATCGCGTCCGGCTCCTTGGCCAAATCCAACAGGGTGCGGGCGATACGGCCTTCTACGTCCATAAACGCCAGGTCGCGGTATTTGCGGCTGGTAATCAGCAAACGTGTCGACAGCTGTTCTCCGAGTACCGTCAAAATCTCCACCGCCTGATCGCGCAACTCGGCGTTGAGCAGCATTTTGAAGCGTTCATAACCGATTTCCGCCATTTGGCATTTGGTGCGGGTTTTCACCAGTACGCTCCGCGTTTCGGCATTTTTGAACACCCCGATCTCGCCGACGAAATCGTGTTTGTTCAAATACGCCAAAATCAACTCTCGGCCTTCCTCGTCCTCGACGCTGACGCTGACCGAGCCGTCGACCACAAACAACAGCTTGTCGCCTATATCGCCGGGGCGGACTATGGTGATTTTGGCTGGATAGCTTCTAACATGGCAGAAGCGTAAAAAGGCATCCAGGGCAGAGGGTGAAATCTTGTTTTGTTTAACAAAGCTCATAATTTGTAATAATTCTGTGAACTAGATTGGTTACCCTATCAAGGTGCAGTAGTTTTACAAAAAAATCAAGACATTTGACGGGTTCGTTGTAAAATTCGCGACAATTTTGAATTTGGTTGGGGTTTAACATGCAGGCAACGATTAAATGGGTCGACGGCAGATTATTCGTCGGCGAATCCGGCAGCGGGCACACGGTTGTGATGGACGGTCCGCCGGATCACGGCGGTCGTAATCTCGGGGTGCGCCCCATGGAAATGCTGTTGTTGGGTGTGGGCGGCTGTTCGTCGTTCGACGTTGTGGATATTCTGCAAAAAGGCCGCCACGAGATTGTGCATTGTACTGCCGAGCTGACTGCGGAACGGGTGGATACAGTGCCTGCCGTATTCAGCAAAATTCATTTGCACTTCAAGGTGACGGGTAAAAATCTGCCGGCTGCCGCAGTGGAACGGGCGGTGAAGTTATCCGCCGAAAAATATTGCTCGGCTTCCATTATGTTGGGCAAAGCGGGCGTGGAAATAAGTCATGATTTTGAAGTTATAGAGGGTTGATCGGTTGAGCAAATTACAGTTACACGGGTTTAATAACCTGACCAAATCGTTGAGTTTTAATATTTACGACGTTTGCTATGCACCCAAAGAGCAGGAAAAAGCCTACATCGAATATATCGACGAAGCCTATAACGCCAAGCGTTTGACGCAGATTTTAAAAGACGTAGCCAACATCATTGGCGCGCAAATTTTGAATATCGCCCATCAGGATTACGATCCGCAAGGTGCCAGTGTGACGATGCTGATTTCCGAAGGTGCGGTCATTCCGGCCGGCATGAATTCCGAGTCACCCGGCCCGTTGCCGGAAACGGTTTTGGCGCATTTGGATAAAAGCCACATCACCGTACACACTTATCCGGAAAGCCATCCGGATACCGATATTTGTACGTTCCGGGCCGACATCGACGTGTCAACTTGTGGGCAAATTTCCCCGCTGAAAGCCTTGAATTATTTGATTCACAGTTTCGAGTCCGACATCGTGATCATGGACTACCGCGTGCGTGGCTTTACCCGCGATGTATCCGGGCAAAAACATTACATCGATCATAAAATCAATTCCATCCAGAATTACATCGCGGAAAGCACGAAAGAGCTGTACCAGATGATCGACGTCAATGTGTATCAGGAAAACATCTTCCACACCAAGATGATGTTGAAAGAAACCGAACTGGAAAATTACCTGTTCGAAAAGGAAAGTAATTTCAGCGACGAGGATCAGGAAGAAATCCAAGGCATGCTGCAGGAAGAAATGGCCGAGATTTTTTACGGTCGAAATTTCTCTTAAAAAATACGCTGGTTCAAACAGCGGCCTCAGCAGTCACAGCTACTGCTGAGGCTTGTTTTGTTTATGGGGCCGGTTTACGAGGGGCTTGCTCGCGCATTTGTTCTTGATGTTGTTTGCGCAAGTCGTCCATTTTTTGCATTTGTTCCGGGCTTAACACTTCTTTCATTCGGCTGTGCGACTCTTCGTGGATGGCGCGGAATTTTTCGTGCTGTTCTTTAAAAATCGCTTCCAGTTTGGATTTTTGCTCAGGGCTGAGTTGCAGCAGTTTATTCAAATGTTCTAGCTTGTGGTCCACCGGTTGGCCATAGTCGTTTTCACTAGGGTAAGCGAAGGCGGTTAATGGCAAGGCCAGGATGATGGCGAGGAACAGGTTTTTTCGCATGGTCTAATCTCGAGTTAAATTGATGTGGTGCTTGGTGTGCGAGGGAACTGATGCCGGAACGCCGGCAAAAGTTCACTACTCTGAAAAAGCCTTGGGGTTTTGCACGGGCGCGCAGTCGATGCTGAAACGTCTGGGTTGTTCTGACAGTTCAAGCGCCGTCAATTGTCCGCCCCACAAGCAGCCGGTGTCTATTGAGTAACAGTTATAGCCGGCGAAATAGCCCAGCGTCGACCAATGGCCGAAGATGATGCGCATATCGATACTTTTGCGGCCCGGCACTTCAAACCAGGGCATCAAGTGGTCGGGCTGACTGCCGGGCGCGCCTTTGGGCCCAAAATCCATCACGCCGTCGACGGTGCAATAGCGCAGCCGGCTGAAACAATTGATCGCAAAGCGCAGCTTTTCGGTTTTCAGTAAATCGTCGCGCCAGACCACGGGCTTGTTACCGTACATGGAACGGAAAAAGCGTTCGTGATCCGGGCTTTGCATGGCTTGCTCGGTTTCACGCGCCATGCGCAGCGTGGTTTCAAAATCCCACTGTGGCGGCAGGCCTGCGTGTAGCATGCAAAAATCGTCATTGTGATGGAACAGTTTTTGATGGCGTAGCCAGGTTATCAGCTCTTCGCAATCCTCGGCCCTTAAAACGTCGCTCAGCGTGTCTTTTTTACCGGCCTTGCCCAGCGAAACCACGGTCGCAATCAAGTGCAGATCATGATTGCCCAGTACGGTAACGGCCGCAGAACCCAAGCCTTTCACAAAGCGCAGCGTTTCCAAGGATTTTGGGCCGCGGTTCACCAAGTCGCCGGCCAGCCAGAGTTGATCCTGATTCGGATCGAAGCTTATATGGTCCAGCAAACGACGAAACTCGTCGTAACAGCCCTGAATGTCACCAATTGCATAAATCGCCATTAGTGAAGTGTTCTGGGTATCGATAAAGTGAATTTGGGAATGGCTGCGTTAAAATTTTCGCCGGCGTCCGATTGCATTTGATACTTACCTTGCATCACCCCGACCGGAGTTTCTATCATCGCCGCGCTGGTATAGCGGAACGAGTCGCCGGGGCTAAGATGCGGGTTTTCTCCCACTACACCGTCGCCGTTGACTTCCTGCACCTTGCCGTTGGCATCGGTGATCAGCCAGTGGCGAGTCAGCAATTTGGCCGGCGTGGAACCGACGTTGGTGATGGTGATGGTATAGGCGAACACATAGCGGTTCTGTTCGGGGGACGATTGGGCCTCGATATAGTAGGGTTGGGCTTCAACTAAAACTTTGTTTTTTTCGCTCATTGATAGATGATGTAAATCAGTATTTGCCTTATTTCAACCCAACTCATACCCAAACGCAAGCAAGCAATCCGATGAATATCCGCAGATTCCTGAGCGCAGCGCTAATCGTCTGGTCCGTGCAGGCGCTTGCCGAAGATACTAAAGATTTATTTGCCGCCGCGGCCACCGGCAAGCTGGACCGCGTCGAAGCGCTATTGGCGCAAGGATTGGACGTCAATGGCAAATTGGAGACCGACCGTACCGCACTTATGGCAGCCAGTTTTAACGGCAATTTGCGGATTGTCAAGGCGCTGCTGGCGTATGGTGCCGACGTCAATTTGGCGGACAAACTGGGTTCCACCGCATTAACGGATGCAGTGATGTTCGGCAATGCCGACATAGTTGGTGTGTTAATCGCAGCCGGTGCAAACGTTAACGCGGCGGACAGCCAGAGCGTGAAAATACTCGATAAAGCCAAAAAACTCGGCCGGGAAAACATCGTAAAGCTGTTAGAAGCGGCTGGGGCCAAAGGTTCGGAAGCCAAAGTCGAAGAAAAAATCGAAGGCGAACCCAAAGTCGAGGAAGAAAAAAAGCCGGAAGAACCGAAAAAATGATCCAATTCGCTGACGACCGAATTTCCGGATTTGCATCTAATTAACCCCGCTACAATTATCAGAATGACAGAATTACAAAAGCCACTACACATCCACATCCTCGGCATTTGCGGCACCTTCATGGGCGGCTTGGCCTTGATCGCCCGCGAATTGGGTTATACCGTCAGCGGCTCCGATCAAAACGTCTACCCGCCGATGAGCACGCAACTGGAAGAGCAAGGCATTCGGTTGATGAATGGCTATAAAGCCGAAAACCTGGACTGCAAGCCGGACTTGGTGGTCGTCGGCAACGCCATGTCGCGCGGCAATCCGGAAGTGGAAGCGGTATTGAACCTAGGTTTGCCGTATATCTCCGGCCCGCAATGGCTGGCAGAGCACGTGTTGCAACAAAAATGGGTATTGGCGGTGGCCGGTACCCACGGCAAAACCACCACCAGCAGCATGCTGGCCTGGGTGCTGGAATATAACGGCTTTAAACCGGGCTTTCTGATCGGCGGTATTCCGCTGAATTTCGGCATCTCCGCCCGTTTGGGGGAATCGGATTTTTTCGTCATCGAAGCCGACGAATACGACTGCGCTTTTTTCGACAAACGCTCCAAATTCGTCCATTACCGGCCACGCACCGCGATCTTGAACAACCTGGAATATGACCACGCCGACATCTTCGAAAACCTGGACGCCATTAAAAAACAGTTTCACCATCTGGTGCGCACCATACCCAATGAAGGTCTGATCATCGCACCGGCTTGCGAACAACATATCACCGAGGTGCTGGAAGCAGGCTGCTGGACGCCGGTCGTGAAGACGGCTATCGACGGCGAAGGTGATTGGCAGGCGCACTTGTTGAAAGCCGACGGCAGCAGCTTTAGCGTCAGTTTTGCCGGTGAAGAGCAAGGAGTAGTCGAGTGGACTTTAACCGGTCGCCATAGCGTCTACAACGCCTTGTCTGCTATCGCCGCCGCCCGGCATATCGGCATTCTGGCAAAAGATGCGATAGCGGCTTTGCAACAGTTTCAAAATGTGAAACGACGCATGGAAGTCATCGTCAAAAGCGCCGGCGTTACCGTTTACGACGACTTCGCTCACCATCCCACCGCCATCAAAACCACATTGGACGGCTTGCGCCAACAAGTCGGCAGCGAAAAAATCCTGGCCATCGTCGAGCCGCGCTCCAACACCATGCGGTTGGGTGTGCATACGCAATCGCTCGCAGAATCCCTGGGCCAGGCCGACCGGGCCATCGTCTATCAGCCGGATAATCTTGGCTGGGATTTAAGCCAGCTACTCAAATACGCCAACAACATCGAGATTTGCAACAGCTTGGAAAGCATTATCGCTACCATCAAAGCCCAAGCCGGCGGCGTTTGCCATGTGTTGCTGATGAGTAACGGCAGTTTCGGCGGTATTTACAAACGCCTGCGCGACGAGTTGTAAGCCATGAACCGCGTCGAAATCCGCTACTGCACGCAATGCCGCTGGCTATTGCGCGCGGCCTGGATGGCTCAGGAATTGTTAAGCACTTTCGAACAAGAACTGGACGAACTGGTAATGCAGCCCGATACCGGCGGTATCTTTGAGGTGCGCGCCAACGGCGAGTTGGTCTGGTCCCGCAAGCAGCAGGGCAGGTTTCCGGAGATTACCGAGTTAAAGCAATTGGTGCGCGATCAAATTGCCCCCGAGCGCGACCTGGGGCATGCCGACCGCAAGCCCGCGCCGCAGTCTTGATCAGGCTGCGCAAAGACTAAACAAGGCTAAGCTGTCTGAGATGATGCTCCCGGAAGACGACGCCACCCTCATCAAACCGCAAGACGACGATCTGACCCGGATCAAGCCTCGCCCCTACCCACAGGTGTTGAACGGCAGTCCGGAGCAGGACGGTAAATTCAACGATGATTATTCTCTACGCGGCGCCGTGGGCGTGGGCGGCGGTGGTCAGGTGTTGCTGGGTTTTGACGAGCGCATCGGCCGCGAAGTGGCGATCAAGGAATTACTGGATCAGGCTGCGAATGATGATGTCGAGCTCAGCGCACGTTTTCTGCGTGAAGCCCGCATTACCGGCCGCCTGGAACATCCGGGGATTGTGCCGGTTTACGATCTGGGAACGAAGCAAAGCGGCGCGCCCTATTATGTGATGCGCTTGGTGCGTGGCGATACACTGGCCAAAGCCCTAAAAGCCTGTAATGACGAGGTGTTGGCCGAGCATGCGCTGTCGCGGCGCCTGGGCTTGTTGGACAGATTAATCGACGTTTGCGAAGCGGTGGCGTACGCCCACTCCAAAGGCGTGATTCATCGCGACATCAAACCCGGCAATATCGTGCTGGGCCCGTTCGGTGAAACCATTGTGTTGGACTGGGGTTTGGCCAAGGTGGAAAACGAAGCCGATCTGGCGCCACTAATATCTGCCGCACCGAAACAGGTGGCCGACGATGCGGATTTGACCCGGATCGGCGACATTCTCGGCACCCCGGCCTATATGGCGCCGGAACAAGCTAATCCCGATTTCGGTGTTGTGGATACGCGCTCCGATGTGTTCGCGCTTGGTTGTATTCTCTATTATTTATTGGCCGGCCATCCGCCGCTAAGCGGTAGTGCTGATGAAATATTGGCGCAACTCAGTTCGCTGGCGTCTATGCCCTCGGCGCGGGATCCGAAGCTGCCCATGCCGCCGGAATTGATCGCCATCTGCGACAAGGCATTATCCAAGGACAAATCGCTACGGTTTCCGAATGCGGCTGCGTTAGCCGACGAGTTGCGGGCCTATCGCGACGGTCGCTTGGTGAGTGCCTATGCCTATTCGCGCGGCGAACTGCTCCGCCGCTTCATCGCCCGCAACAAAGTCGTGCTGGCGGCCAGTCTGGCGGTATTGCTGGCGATTTTGATCGGCGCCGGACTGGCCTTCAAATTTGGCGTGGAGGCGCATAAAGCCCGAAACTTGGCGGTGGCTGAAGGCGAAATTGTCAAGCAGGAAAAGCAGCAGGTGGAGCGTGCGCTAGCCGATGTCACCCGTATTTCCAACCAGAACCTGACGGCTGCCAACCAGATCGCGGACAGTATCTTGGGCAACCTGAACGAAATGCGCATGGGCATGCAGCGAACCGCCGAGTCCTTAAACAGCAACTCCGATTTAGCCGCATCCAGCGGCTTACTGGAGAGCTTGCTGCAACGTTATCCGCGCGGTGAAAGTTTCGCTACCACCCGCGCGCCCGGCACTATCGTGGCGGTGGCGCCGGGCAAATATCGCCAAGCGCTGGGTGCCGATACCTCGCAACTTGAGCACAACCGAATGACTTTAGAGCGGGGAGTGCCGATTCTGAGCCGGATTTATCAAGCCCCTGAGGGCTTTCCCGCCGTCACGATGGTGGTGCCGATCAAACAGGGTAAAACCATCCCGGGCTTTATTTCCATGCGCATCAAACCGGTCGATTTTCTGGGTGGTTTGCTGGCCGAGGATACTCAGACCCAAAAACGCACAGTGTGGGTCGTGCAAGATGATGGCCTGCTGCTTTACGATAGCGACCCGCAGGAGATTGGCCTTAATTTGTTCCGTGAGGAGCGCTTCAATCAGATACCGGAATTGCGCCAGCTCGCGGCTGAAATCGCCGATCAAGACGCCGGCGTGGGCTATTACCAAAGCCAGTCAGCGGCTCAATCCGCGCCGTCAAGGCAGATCGCCGCCTGGGTAAGTTTGCGGCCGGCGGAGAATCGGGGCTGGAAAGTGGTGGTTTTAGAAGCTTGGTGACGCGGCTTTATTACACAGTGCTGCACTTGGAACTTATAAAAGGCGTGGCGAAAGCATTGCGTTGAAGCGTAGCCGGTTAGAGAAAGCCTTGAAGGTCATTGCGCGTAATAAAGCCCCCGGCTGTGCCGGGGGTATCTGCTATGTCAAGCCTCTGATTTCGGCACGGCCACTTGAGGCTGTGATTTTTTCCACAGCCCACCACCGGTAAAACAGTTCCAGCCCCAGCGCAGCCAATTCAACAACGCTGCGGCCATCCACAAAGACCAAGCCAACATCAAAATCCGGTAGGCCAACAAAGGCAGGCTTACGATGGTGGCAACGGCCAACTGCGGGCCATTGCGATCCTGATACCAATTCAACAAAGTTGCAGAGGATTGATTTCCGGCAATTTGCATATCCGGATTTCCCAACAAACCTTGTTCGACCGCAATCGCTATTGACAACAGCGACAACAGCGTCAAACCGGCCAAGCCGATTTGCGCCAGATTGAACCAGCGCGGCCGCTGCGGTGCATGATGGGCGCGGAATCCCAACGCAAACAACCAGCCCACCACTAAAAATGCGGCAGCAATATGCAGTTGGCTCAGACCGATCAATAATAAAAACCACTGCCAATGCCGCAACGGCGTGATATTCAGCTTACCCAGCCCGAACGCCAATAAGGCCAGTACGATCAGCAAACCCCAAATCAACACGGCCGGACCAAATTTTGGGCCGAAGGTCCACAACAACCAACGCTGCTGCGGCATCAGTAATTGAATACGGCTGTTGACGCTGGTAACGCCAAGATCGACCAGCGGCGTGCGCAACAGCACGCCCGGTTCTTTAGCCGTTTGCCAATTAAGCACAATTTGCTGGGTGCCGGGATGTATCGGCAAACTGACCGCCGCGCCTTGCTGACGAATCGGCTGACTGACACCATCTATCGTCACGCTTTGCAGCTCCGCCAGTTCCGGCAGTTTTACGGGGTGTTGTCCGCCTTTGGAGCTGCGGATGCTCAAAATCAGTTCGACTGTTTCGCTGCGTTGCCCCGGCTTGACCGCTAATTCGCTTCTATCGATAGTCAGGGTTGAGCCGGCCACCGCTTGCGGTCGGCCGATAGTCAGATTGACCTTTTCGCCTGGCCAGGGCCGCCACTCCGGTAGCCACTGGCCCTGCCCGTCCTGGTGATGCACCACCGCAATGCCATCGGCTTGTAAATGCCAGATCGGGCTGACATCGGCGCGCCACACCTCGGTCCATTGCGGCGTGTCTGCGGCTTGCAAGGTCAATTGCTCGGTTTTTGCCAGTGCCGACTCCCATTCCAAAGTGGCTTGACCGGCCGCCATGTTCACCAATACTTTACCGTCCTTCACCCGCACCTGCGGACTGGTAACCGCTTCGCCCGGCAACAACGGTAGCTCCAGTAACACCGGACTGAGTGCGCCGGCCAATTGCTCGACGCGGGTGGTCACTCGCCAGTCCAAGCCCAAATGCAGAGTTCTTTCCACCCGCACGAATGCCGGCAAGGCAGTTTGCTGCAATTTATTTCTCGGCCCGCTATCGGGTTGCAATCGGCTGAACTCCAGTTGTGGACCCACCTTGCCGTCCTCGTATAAACCATCCACCCGCCAGCCGTCGGCAATGACACCAGCGTGTTGCGGCGGCAATGGCAGCGGCAAACTAAATTTATCCTGCGCGGTATAGCGGCCCTGCATCGTCACTTTGTGTACTCCAGGCGACACAGCCAGCCACAAGCTGCCGTCATCCTGCCGGATCAAGGCTTGCGCCTCGCCGCCATCGACGCTGACCTGCTCCGGAAACCATTGCTCAAGCTGAGCCGGCAACGGTACTGCCAAATCCTGCTGCGCGTGCAATTGCAGTTCGATACGCAGCACTTCCGGCTTGACCAGTAATTGCATATCGGCAATCTGCGCGCAATTGGGTAGGCACTGCGGTGCTTGCAGCAAACGGGTTTTCAATTGCTCCAGCATTGGCGCGTCGGGCAGATCGGCATAGGCCTTTTGGTTTGGCGCCATCAACAGCGGCAGCAGCAACAGACAGGTCAAACTCGGCAAGGACAAGCGCCAGTTGGTGGCGATGGCTCCCAGCATTTTTAACACCAACACCGCCACCAACAGGGCTTGGGCAAAGTGCAGCAACATCAGCATAAATGGCGACAAATACCAGAGGCGGATTTGCTGATTACTATCAACCGCGCCGTTCCAGCTTAACTCCACGCGCTGCCAGCCCCAATGCGGCAAGCCGGGACCGGTTTGCAGATTGGCGTCCGGATCGATCCGTTGCAAACTGGCAGCGCTGCCACCATAAGCTCTCGACATCTTGGGTTTAGCGGAATACTCGGACTCTGTTTTAGCAAGTTCTCTTATTTCCGGCTCCGGCGCCATCGCCGAATCCGCCATTTGTTCTACTTGCATCGCCATTGGTGCGGCGGCGCTCACCATCGAATGCAAACGTTGAATAGGCTGCCGGGGCAATTCCAGTTGCGGATAAATGCCGATACGAATCTGCGCTATCATGAATGGAATCGTCAGCATCAGCAGCGCCAGCCAACTGGCGTTGCGATACCATTTCAACCATTGCCAAAAGCTACCCGCCGGTAATACCCGCAACAGTGCCAGCACCGCCAGCACATTCAGCCAAATCAAGCGCGGCGCATCGGCCTCATGCCAAATCAGCGTCAAACTGAGCAAGGCAAACGCGCCCCATTGCGGCGACCAGAGCCGGCCCACGGCTAATGCGGCAATCAAGACCAAAAACAAGTCCAGCAAGGTCCAGCGGTTTAACCAGCTATTCGGTACATTGTCCACGCCGCTGACCGCCAGCAGACGCCAGCCCGGCGGGATATTCAATTCAGCCTGTACTTGTTGAAAACGCTGTTGCCAGCCGCTGGCGCTCAAGCTACTTAAATCGGCTTCGATCCGGCTGTCGGCATTCAGCTGGATGGCACCGCGGCGCACTTCCACGCCCTGGTTGCCGTCCGCCAGTTGCGTGATCAATTGGCTCTGACCGTCCAGTTGCACTTGGCCCAGTCCCAGCTCGGGCACCGCGTTCAAGCGCCAGTCGCGACTCATCGTACCGGTGATGTTATCGCTGACCGTGTAACCGCCGCCCTCGAAGTCCAGCCACAGCGTGCGCTTCAACTTGAGTTGATTCGGCTCGGGCTCCGGGTCGCCGCGGCGCACAACCTTAAACTTCATACTCTCGCCTTGCTTGAGTTGATAGGTAGGTAAATGCTGCCATTCGGCGGGCAGATTGGTTTGACTGCCGTCTATCGCGGTCAAATTCTCGATCTCCACCAAACGCAAGGCAGGCACGGCCTGGAACGCCCACAACTCTTCCGCCGGCCAGTTCTCGTCCTTTACGGTCAAATCCAGTTGCGTCAAGGCTTGTGGATGGCGGGCATGAATGTCTATGCTCCAGCGTCCCGGCCGCACTTGCACCAATAGTCGTCCGTTTCCGTCCAGACGAGCGGGCAACGGGCTATTCAACGCCACCGGGATAAAGTTAGGCAGTAAAGCATAAGGAAACTCAATCTCGCGGGCCTTGCCGGAGACTTCCAAATCCAGCCGGGTAATGACTTGCAGTGGCACCTCGTCCTGCACCTGCCGGAATACTTGCAGGTCCAGCCTATCCTGCTCCCGGTCGGCAGTGTCGGCGTTCTCGGTATTCAGCCACAAGGCACCTTGCTTGATGGGGGGATACGCGACCGGCTTATCGTTGACGCTGAGCTGAATCAAGCCGCTGGCTTCGGGTAAGGCTAATTGTTCCGGCAGGCTTTCCCAGAAAAATTCGCCGCTGATCTGGTAGCGGCCCGCGGGAAAGTACAGGGCCGGCTTACCGTCTTTTTCTACGACCGGCTGGGTTTGTTTGTTGACGGTGACCGTCTGCGGCCAATGTTGCGTGTCGCCCGGCAAGCTAATCCAATCCTGGCGATACACGGTCCATTCGGCAACGAAGCTACCGTGCTTGGCTTGTAAATTCAGGTGCAGAGCGCCCGGCCAGGCACAATGTTTTTGTTGAAAATCGTCGAAGATAAACGGGCAACGATACTGGGTTTCATCCGCCAACACCCAGTTGACCCAGGGTTTTAACGGCTCCGGAACGTCTTGCATGTCCAACGCCCTTGCCGTTTGCAACGGTGCCAGCCCAAGCAGTAGCCACAGCATAAAAACCAATCGTCCCATATTATCCTCCCGCCTTCATCCCATTTAAGGGATTTGATAAACATCATAGAAAACTCTCTCCCTCCGCACCCAGGGATATGAAGGGATTTATGTATCTTAACATTCGTCATGCTTATCTAGCGTGGGGGCGATTTATCCCCAGCCGGGCTAAAGCTGGTGAAATTGAGCAATCTCCGGTTTTTGCTTTTAAGGCACTGCGCCGTCTGCCTCTTGTAGCTATTTGTTTGATGGTGCCGGGGAAATCTTTATCAGCGGGGGATCAAGCGATTAACGACCCTAAGTAGCTGAGCTCCCAGAGCATGACCACTGCCCAAATCAGAATGCTGATGCCTGCAGCGGCTGCGGCAATATCCTTGATGACGCGGATTTTTTCATTTTGCCGAGTTTCCACGAAATCGCAGAGCGCCTCTATCGTGGTGTTAAACATTTCGCATATCAGCATCAGCCCGGTGGCGGTTAGTACCGAGATGAAATCCACCCATTGGCGAAAATAAAAGCATACGGCCAAAATCAACACGGACAGTACGACTTTATAGGCCACACTAAAATCATAAACAACCGCGTAGCGCAGACCTGACAAACAGACCTTCAATTTTCTAAAAGGGTGATAACCGCTCTGTCCGGTATTAAGAAATTTGTTTCGCATGACTCACCTGATGAAGATGCCGCCGTTTTGCAGCAGATTAATTAAACCCAGCACCCACAATAGTCCCAGTAAGGCGCCAGCTAGTACATCCGAGGGGAAATGAACTTGCAGATAGACTCGTGAGACGGCAACCAGGGATACCGTCAATAGCGTAAACCCGGTCAAAGCGTAAAAGTTAAGCCCCAGTTTGTCGGGTTTGCACATCCAGCATAAGGCCGTAGCAAAGGCAACGATTTGCGCGGTGTGGGCACTTGGGAAGGAGGCGTCCAAGGGGATTTCACCCACAACGGGGAAAAAATCGGGCCGCGGGCGAGCGAACCAAAGCTTGGCGAGACGGCTGAACAGGGCAACACCCGTTAGGCTCAAGACCATCAGCCCTGCCTCTTTGATACGGCTGTTTCTCACCAGAACACCGCTTAGCACTGCGGTTATCGGGGCCAGAATGAACAGCGAACCAGTCCAGGTGATGGCTGCAAAAAAACGATCCAGCAACACACTTCTGATGCCGTGCGCGGTACTCATTAGAACGCGATCCCACGGGTGCCAATGCACACTGAAGCGCTCGATAAAAACCAGCAATGCGATTGCCGCTAACCAACAACCAAACGTCGGGAGATATTTCAAACCTAACATTTTCATTATTTTGCCTCCGCGTTAGCCAACCACTAATCCGGCCGTCGAATCTCGCTGCTTTCGGGCAGTCGAGAGTTTTATTGTTACCATGGATTCCGGCTTTTGCCGGAAACATCTATTTCCACACCGCGGCTTGCCGCTTCGCCTGTCATGCTCCTTGGCGTATTACCGACAAATTGTTGGGAAAACGGCAGGGTTTTAGGTGCTGATAAATTATTTGTTAATTATTTAACAATGACTTATGCGTTTTTAGTGGTGGCACTCTAATTGCTGGGCAAGAGTCGCCGGCACCGGCCTGGTTGACTTTGCAACCTGGTTTGGCCGGTATTCTTTATTAGTCATGAGGTGTTGATATGTTCGAAGCCATTGTATTGTTCATACTGACCGGCCTGGTCGCTGCGTGCGCATACTCGTCTCAGGGTTGCGAACTTTCCTTTTTCGGCAAACTATTTCGTTCCGCTAAAGGCCAAACGCCAGCAACTTCGACCAGCCAGTCTGTCGCTACTGACAGCACGGAACCAAGCTCCAGTTTTCTGGAACAGCTGCAAAGCGAAATTGAAGCCACTTTATTTCCGCGTCCTACGGACTCGGTATTGCGGCGTCATTACGATGCCTTGGTTGCTGTGGAAGTGAAAAACCGGTTGAGCTTTTTTAGCTGAGAGCCGAGGATTCTATATGCAGCCCAGGCGGGCTGCATATAGAGTCAGTCTCCAGCTTGGTTTTAGTGCCTCGCTGGTGGTAGCGAAAAATCCCCGCATTTCTCTGGCTTAGAAATTGACATTGATATTGGTTAGCCAAACGTGATTGGTAACATCGGGCGAGCCGTAGTTATGGATGTATTGCAATTGATAGCCGGTATCGACATTCAAATTTTTGGTTATTTTGTAGCCCACCCCGACATAACTGCGATTTTGGTTGATACCGGTCTGCACGGATCGCGCCAGCCGGCCCTCGTCTATCGAATTGAAATACACAAACAGCTCATCAAGCGCGATTAGATAAGCTTGGCTGTCCGGTATTGAATAGACTAAACGGAAGCGGTGCCGCATGCGATGACCGACGTCGCCTTCGTGGGCAAAGAAGCGTTGCTCTAGACGAAACCGGTACTGAAAATTCAATTGCGACGTCCAGTTGTCTATCCACTGCACCTGCTGCATCGCATCGTTGGTGGCCATTTCAAAGTCGGTTTGTTCGCTGTATTCGCCTTGCCAGGTATAACCTAGCCAGAGCTGCAATTTGTTGGTTAGCTTATAGCCGAGCAGCGGACGGACAATAATTTGATTAAACAAGGTATTGTCGGTTTTGGTGCGCGGTGCCAATTCCAGAAAAACTAAATAGGGGCTGCCGCCGAAATCGGTTTGATAGGTATTGCTGATCCAGGTGCTGAAATCGTCTTGCACGGGGCCGGCTTCAACTGCGAACGATGTCAGCGTAAGGCCGGTGAACAGCAGGGCTAAGTGAGTTTTTTGCATGTGTTGGTACCGAAGAACTTGATTTGAAACGAACGGCGTCACGGTCAGCGGGGCTTTGCGTGTGCGGGTGCACGGTTTATCTGCTGGGGATAAGCTTATCTCAATTCTTGATAAATGTGCTTACTCAGGGCAGGTATTCTGCGTGCTACGCAGAGGCTTAGGTTTATAAGTTTGTTGATTCAGGGAGTCGGGCGTAAGTCATCTGCTTGCCGCCATGCGGCTTTGTAGCAGCGGGAAAACCTGAAAGAGGGGTTACATTGCAGACAAGCTGTTTGCCAAAGAAGTCTGCAACAGCAAAAGGTATTAAACGGTGACGTGATTCATAGCGGTTTTAGACAAACCCTCCGGTTGCCGGAGGGGGTGTGTCAGCGAAATGAATTCGGCTTAATCGGTCAATCCGCTTACACCTTCGACAGACCAATTTTCGAAATCGCTGGCTCCGGAGGTGTCGTCGCCTTTGCCGTATTGGATCCGGCAAGCGTAGTGACGCATCACGTTGGGGCTGTCTTTCCCGCTGATTTCCACGTCGGCATTGACAATATATTCGTAGTTGCCGAGAGTCCAGGCATTGGTCGGTTGGCTGGCAAATGACAGGCTTTGATCTTCGTCGGCTTCGTTTTTGATGTAGGTGTTGCAGTGGGCGAACGCCATAGCGGTCATGTCTGTGCTAATGGACATAGGGTTGGCCGCGTCCTTGCTTTCCACCAAAAATAAATCGGAAGCGGCGATGTCGTACATAAACGGCAGGAAAAACTTAATCTGAATGGCTAGCAGGCCTGCCAGACAGACGGCAAATATTATAATTTTCTTTTTATTCATGGCTCAAATGGTGGTTTTTATTGGTTTAATTATCTAGCGATCACCCGCGATTCTAACAAAGATCGTGGACAGTAGGAAATGCCAACCCTCGCCGCCTAATTTACCGTGAATTTAATATTGTCCAAGCGCACAGTTTTACCGCGTCCGTTTCGGCAAAAGCCGGTCTGGCTTGGTTTATTCCAATGTTCGCGCCAGCTCGTGCCAAGCTGCTTGTTGATCGATTTCGTCCAGGCCGTCGCTATTGTTGGTCAATACGAGGTTGTACGGCAGCTCTTCGGTTTGCAATGCTTCGGCGCCTGTCTTGGCTTTGTCCAATACGTTCAAGTCGGCTTCCGATGGGTCGCCGCCTTGTTCTTGTCTACGTTGTATGCGTTGCTGCAGCACCTTGTCCTTAGCCTGTATCGAAACAATGACGAAAGGAATTCCCAGGCTTTGTGCCAGTAACTGGAACGGGTGGCGTTGGGCGTGTTGCAAAAAAGCGGCATCGACAATAACCGGAAACCCGTACTTAAGCAGGGTTTGCGCTAGGTCTAGCAAACGTTGGTAGGTTTTTTGGCCGGCTTGTGGATGGTATATGCCTCCATCGATTGCCGAACTGCTTTTTTGCAGGGCGCTTAACCCAAACAGCCGTTTTCTCTCGACATCCGAACGCAAGCGGATCAACTGATGTTTTTCCAATAGTAATTGCGATACCGCGCTTTTACCGCAACCTGGCAGGCCATGGGTCAGAAGCAATGCCGGTTTGCGCGGGCTTAAACTGCTGTCGGCCAAATTTAAATAACTTAGGCATGCTTGTCTGGCCGTTTCTGCGCCGGTTTGCGCGAACCTGAACCCGGCAATCTTCGCGCGCACCGCGGCCCGGTAACTGAGATAAAAGCGCAACACGCCGAGGCCGGCATAATCGCCGCTGATTTGCAAATAGGCGTTCAAAAATCGATATGCCAGATCGGCGCGCCCGCGATGGAGCAAGTCCATGATCAGGAATGCCGCATCGCTGATCGTATCTATCCAGCGCAATTCCGGCGAAAACTCGATACCGTCGAATGCGACCGGCCGACCTCTTAACAGCACGATATTGCCCAGATGCAGGTCTCCGTGGCATTCACGAATAAAGCCGGCTTGTTGCCGCTGCGAAAACAGGTTTTCGGCCGCCAAAAATGCCTGTCGACAGTTATCTTGCATTGACTTGATCAATGCGGCATCTTCGGGTTTCATCAACTCAAGCAATTGCTGAAAATTTTGCCGGGCCGGCGCTTCAATGGTGGCCGGAGAGCCGTAGTTCGAGTCCGGACTCGCCGGCGCCAAGCCCCTATGAAACCGGGCGATAGTGTCGGCCAAGCTGTCGATATGCGTTGGCGTAACTTCCGCTTGGGCCAGTAACGTATCCATCAACTTATCGGCTGCAAAGCGGCGCATTTTTACCGCATATTCAAACGCCGGCTCCACGTTGATTCGGGGTTGTTTGGGGCACCCGCCAATAGCCGCCACCTGCAAATAAATGCCGGGCGCCAGACGCCGATTCAAGCGAATTTCTTCCTGGCAGTAAAAGTAGCGCTGGCTAAGTTGGCTGAAATCCAAAAAGCCCAAATCGACCGGTTTTTTAATCTTGTAAGCATAGCGGCCGGCCAGCAACACCCAGGAAATATGGGTTTCCAGTACGGTGACCCGTTTGACCGGATGCGGGAAACAGGCCGGATCGCAAAGAGCGCTTATCAGTGGGGGATATGCAATGGCCATGGTTAAACACCTTCCCAGACTGAGCGGGATTAATACTGCAACGGCAGTGCCTTGTACTGCCGGCGATTCTGGCAGACCGGCGAGCGCTATGCAAAGCACGCCCAAACCTAAATTGCTGCTAGGCATGTCGGTCATAAATGCCAGGATTTGCCGTGCCTTACAGCGTAAAGTTACGTAATGGTTGAGATTTCGACTATAATCCCGCCCCGCTTATATGGCTTTTTCATAGGCTTACCAAATTCGACTGGTTTACATCAACTTCATCGACATGCTGATTTCGACCCTGGTACCTGACTGGTACGGAGCCTGATAAAAAATGGACATTACCCTCATCATTAAATCCCTGATACTCGGCGTAGTTGAAGGATTAACCGAATTTCTCCCCATTTCCAGCACCGGCCATTTAATTCTAGCCGGCGATTTGCTGAATTTTAATGACGACAAGGCCAAGCTGTTTACCATCGTCATTCAGGTAGGCGCGATCCTGGCGATTTGCTGGGAATACCGGGCCAAGATCGGCTCGGTATTGAGCGGATTGACCAGCGACAGGCAAGCACAAAAATTTGTGTTGAATCTGGCGATTGCGTTTATGCCGCTGGCGACGCTGGGCTTGTTGTTTGGCAAACATATCAAGGCCGCGCTGTTCAAGCCGGTGCCGGTGGCGTTGGCGTTTATCATTGGTGCGTTCGTGATTATCTGGGCGGAAAAACGCGAGCATAAAATCCGGGTCGATAATGTTGACGATCTCAGTCCGCTGGATGCCTTGAAATTGGGTATCGCCCAAGCTTTTGCCTTGATCCCCGGCACCTCCCGTTCCGGCGCGACCATTATCGGCGGCTTGCTGTTCGGTTTGTCGCGTAAGGCGTCTACCGAGTTTTCTTTCTTTTTGGCGATTCCCACCTTGGTCGTTGCCAGTCTGTACGACTTATACAAGCACCGCGACTTACTGCATATCGAAAGCGATGCGCTGTCGTTCGCGGTGGGATTAGTCGCGGCTTTTATCAGTGCCTTGCTGGCGGTTAAAGGTTTGCTGCGTTACATCAGTCATCACGATTTCATCATTTTTGCCTGGTATCGGATTGTGTTTGGCGTGGTGGTGATTGCCAGTGCTTACAGCGGTTTGGTGCAGTGGACGGTGGATTAGCATTCGGCGTCACGTAGGGCAGTATTTCGGTTTTTTGATCTTTAAAATTAAGGGTAGGTTATGGCTTTGCCACTGTTGATGATAGTCATCGGTCTGATTGTGTTGGTTTGGAGTGCCGATATTTTTGTCGAAGGAGCTGCGGCGATAGCGCGTTTTCTGGGCATGTCGCCGTTATTAATAGGTATGGTGGTGATCGGTTTCGGCACCTCCGCGCCGGAGTTGTCAGTGTCCGCCTTGTCGGCCTGGCAAGGCAATCCAGGCTTAGCGCTGGGCAATGCTTACGGGTCGAATATCACCAATATTGCCTTGATTCTGGGGATGGTCGCCTTGATCAGTCCCATTACCGTCCATTCGCAAATCGTTAAAAAAGAACTGCCGGTATTGTTTGCCGTGACCCTGTTCGTGCTCGGTCAGGTATACGACGGCGATCTGTCGCGGATGGATGCGGTGCTGGAACTGGCGGTATTCGTTGGCGTGATGACCTGGATGGTCCGGCAAGGGATGAGTAAAACAGCCGAGACGACCGACGTGTTAGGCGAAGAAGTTGCTGAAGAATTGGAAGAGCATGCGATGTCCTGCGCTCAGGCTGTCATCTGGCTGGTTTCCGGTTTGCTGTTATTAGTGATCAGTTCCCGCTTATTGGTTTGGGGTGCGGTATCGATTGCCCAGGATTTGGGCGTCAGCGATTTGGTGATTGGTTTGACCATCGTCGCCATCGGTACCTCCTTGCCTGAGTTGGCGTCGTCGATTGCCGCCGCCCGTAAAGGCGAGCACGATCTGGCCTTGGGCAATATCATCGGCTCCAATTTATTCAACACGTTGGCGGTGGTGGGTTTGGCCGGGGTGATTCAGCCGATGTCGATTCCACTGGAAATCGTTAATCGCGATTGGCCGCTGATGGCCTTGTTAACGGTGTCGCTGTTCTTTTTGGGCTACGCCAGAAAAGGCGAGCAAGGCCGCATCAATCGGGTTGAAGGCGGCATCTTGTTGGCCATTTACGCCAGTTACACCGTGTACTTGATTAACACCGTCGTGAGCGCTTAAGTATGTCCTTGGAAAAACGTTTGGGAAATATCGCTTTTCGATGGGGCAACTGGTTGCTGTATTCGCCGGGGTTAGTGTTACTGGCTTCGGTAATCTTGGCTTATCTGGCCGCGCAATACACCGGCAATCATCTGACCGTCAACACCGATACGGCGGAACTGATCGCTCCGGAAGCGCCGTTTCAGCAAAACCGCCGCAAATTCGAACAGCAGTTCGGCCAGGAAGTCCATACCTTGCTGCTGGTGATCGAGTCTTCCAGTCCGGAGTTGACCAAGGCCGCTGCCCAACGCTTGAGCCGGGAGCTTAGAGCGGATACCGAACATTTCACCAAAGTCTATCGGCCGGATGAAAATGCGTTTTTTCAGCGCAATGGCCTGCTGTATCTGGATACTGATAAGTTGCAGGATTTTTCGGTGACGCTGGCGCAAGCCCAGCCGTTTATCGGCCGCATCTCGCAAGATCCCAGCCTGAATGGCTTTTTCTCGATCTTCGAAGACGCGCTGAATGCAGAAACCAAAACCGAAGAAGTGCCCATCGATCTGATGTCTTTAATCGACAAGGTCAGCAACTCGCTGCATAAGACCCTGAACGGCGAAACCGACCTGCTCTCCTGGCAAAAACTGATTGCCGAAAACAAGATCAGCGAAGAGCAATCGGACAAAGCCTTTATCTTCGTCACGCCAAAATTCGATTACACCCAAATTTTGCCGGTAGAGCCGGCGATTAATGTCATCCGTCACGCTGCTGACAAAATTCAAGACCCCAACATGCCGGCCGTCAAAGTTTGGGTGACCGGCGAAGTCGGTTTGGAACACGATGAAATGGCCGGCATGAGCGAGGGCACATTTACCGCCAGCATTTTTTCCATCGTGTTGGTCTGCGGCATTTTATTGGTTGCTTACCGTTCTTGGCTGTTGATGCTGGCTACCTTGCTGACATTGGCTTTGGGCATGGTGTTTTGCGGATTGTTCGCCTCCGTGGCGGTGAAACAACTCAATCTGATTTCGGTGGCCTTCGCGGTCTCCAATATTGGTTTGGGCGTGGAATATGCGATCCATTTTTGCCTGCGTTATCGCGACAATCTGGACCTCTACGGCAGCGACAAGGGCAAAGCGATTCGTTCGGCCTTGTTGGCGACCAGCCCGTCTTTGATTCTGTGCGCCGGCACTACCTCCATCGGTTTGTATGCCTTTATTCCCACCGACTACCAAGGCATTTCCGAGTTGGGTTTGCTGGCCGGTACCAGCTTGTTTATTTGCTTATTCATTACGCTGACTGTGCTGCCGGTGCTGCTTAAGGTACTACCGAATCCGCCCGTGCATCAATTGCATGGCGAGCAACCCGGCGAGTCGAAGTTTACCCACGTGTTGGCTCATTATACGTTGCACTATGCCAAACCGATTTCCTTGTTGACTTTGCTTGGCGCGGTGGTTGCCGTGTACTTTGTGTTTCAGGTGCAAACCGATTTCAATCCCTTGAATCTGCGCGATCCGCATACCGAGTCGGTGATTGCCTTCAAGGACTTGATGAAAGAGCGCGAAACTTCGCCGATGACCTTGACGGTTTTGGTGAAAAACGAAGACGAAGCCAGAGCGGCGCAGAAAAAGCTGGAGAGCCTGAAGACTGTCGACAAAACCATCAGCTTGTTCGACTTTGTGCCTGACGATCAAGAAAGCAAATTGGGTATCATCGACGATATGGTGCTGACGCTGGGTCCGCAGAGCCAGTTTTTCCCGCAATTGAAAACCGGCACTGATCCCTTGCCGGCCATCAAGCGGATGATCGCCGCGATTGATGCCAACCTGCCGAAAAAAACCAATCCGGCGGACATCAAATCCCTGCAAACCTTTAAACAGCAGTTGCAAGACGTGATGGTGGAGTTGGAAGCCAGATTCCAGCCTGATCGCGGCGTGTTTATCGAGAAGATTCAAACCTCGTTGCTCGGCACTTTGCCCACTGTCATGAACCAGCTTCTGATCGGTTTCCATGCCGAGGAAATTGTACCGACCAGTATCCCGGCGGAAATCAAGGAACGCTGGTTGAGTAAAGACGGTTTATACCGTATCCAGATTTTTCCCAAGGAAGATTTGAACGATCTCGGTAACTTGCAGGCTTTCATCACCGACGTACAGGCCGTAGCGCCCAACGCCACCGATTTGCCGGTCATGTATTGGGAATCCATGAAAGCGGTGATCGGTGCCTTCCAGGAAGCCATCATCATTGCCCTGGTGGCGATTGCCTTGCTGCTGATGTTTATTCGCCGCAGCATCGTCGACACGCTGTTGGTGATGACACCCTTAGTGTTGGCCGGCTTGTTCACAATGGCAACTACCGTGTTTACCGGCACGCCGATCAATTTTGCCAATATTATCGCCTTGCCTTTATTAATGGGGCTGGGTGTCGATAACGGCATCCATATGGTTGAAAAATTGCATCATTCGTTGTCCGAGGATCAGAATATTTATCAATCCAGTACCGCGCGCGGCATGTTCTACGGCGCGTTGACTACCATTTCCAGCTTTGTTGGTTTGGCATTTTCCCCGCATCAGGGCATCTCCAGCATGGGCTTGGTCATCACTATCGGCATTTTCTGGATCATGACGTGTACTTTTGTGGTGCTGCCGGCTATCAGCAAGCTGGTTTTAAAAAAAACTGAGCATTTAGCCTGAGAGTTTGAAAACCATAGCCTAGACTTATCCGGCAACTTACATGGCGGCCGGTAAAGGTAGCGAACCCAGGGTAAGTTTGATTTTTATAATTAACTTTTAGTTTTTTAGAGGCAACCATGTTTGTAATCATTGGTTATGTGATTATTTTAGGCTGTGTATTGGGCGGCTTTTTGATGGCCGGCGGCCATCTGGGCGTGCTTTGGCAGCCGGTTGAGGTGCTGATCATCGTCGGTGCCGCCTTCGGTTCCTTCCTGGCCAGTAACTCGCTGGCCACCAGTAAAGCGGCGATGGCCGGCGGAACCGCCACGCTGAAAGGTAGTACCTACACCAAGGAGTACTATATGGAGCTGCTGATGAGCTTTAACGCGCTGAGTCAGAAGGCCCGCAAGGAAGGTTTGTTGTCCCTGGAAAAAGTGGTGGACGATCCGGAGGGTAGCTCCATATTCGGTGAAAAAATCGTCCACGATCACCATCTGATGGAGTTCATTTGCGACAAGCTCAGGCTGATCCTGACCGGTGTCGATGTCAACCAACTGGAAGACATCATGGACGCGGAAATCGAAGTACACCACGCCGAAGGCAACGAGCCGATCAAAGCCGTGCAAAAAGTCGGTGACGGCATGCCGGCTTTCGGTATCGTCGCGGCGGTAATGGGGGTGGTACATACGATGGAATCGGTGGGTATTCCGCCGGCGGAACTGGGCAAACTGATCGCGGCGGCGCTGGTCGGTACCTTCCTGGGTATTTTGGTGTCTTACGGCTTTATCGGCCCGGTAGCGTCGGTCATGGAAGCGCGGCTGGAAGAAGAAAGCAACGCCTATAAATGCACGCAAAAAGGCCTGCTGAATTGCGCGAAAGGTACTTCGCCGGCCATGACGGTGGAATTCATGCGTACCGCGATTCCTCATCATGCCAGGCCGACCTTTACCGAGCTGGAAGAACAATTGAAAGCCGGCAAATAAGGTAAACGACAATGGCCGAACAACCCATAATCATCAAGAAAATCAAGAAGGGTGGTCACGGTGGGCACCACGGCGGGGCCTGGAAAATTGCCTATGCCGACTTCGTGACGGCGATGATGGCTTTCTTTCTGTTGATGTGGTTACTCGGTTCCACCGACGAGAAAACTAAAAAAGGCATTTCCGAATATTTCCAAAACCCGTTTGGCGTCGCGATTGTCAGTAACCCCGGTGAGGGCTCCGGCGACCGGACCAGCATCATCCAGGCCGGCGGCCAGGACTTGAAATCGCAAGACGAGGGGCAAGTGCATCAAGGGGAAAATACCCCGGCCGAGCCAACGCCTGAGGATATTGAAAAACTGGCGGAAGAGCAGGAAAAACTCAAGCTGGAAAAATTGCAGGAAAAAATCGAGGACATGCTGAAAGCCAATGACAAGTTGGCGGAATATAAAGATCAGATCAAGCTGGAAACCACCCCGGAGGGTTTGAAAATCCAGATTATCGATGCGCAAAATCGGCCGATGTTCAAACTGGCCAGTTCCGGTATCGAAACCTATGCGCAAGCCATCCTGCGCGAGTTGGCACCGGTGATCAACGAATTACCCAACAAAGTCACCATCAACGGCCATACCGACGCATTGCCGTTTCCCAGCAATCGCACCGGTTATTCCAACTGGGAGCTATCCAGCGATCGGGCCAATGTGGCGCGCCGTGAGTTAACCCAAGGCGGACTCAGTGAAGACAAGGTGTTGCGCGTGGTCGGCTTGGCATCCAGTATTCCCTACAAGGGCGACGTGCCTAACGATCCGATGAATCGGCGGATTTCCATCGTCGTGATGAATAAAAAGACCGAAAATCAGGTGCTGCACGATGGCGCTGAAGATAAGCCCGGCAGCAGCGATACCTCTGTGCCCGGTTTGCCGGCCATATCGCCGACTATTCAGCAAAATACCAAAATTACAGGGGCGGACGGCGCTGCGCATTAATTTGGCCCGGTCAGTACTAGGCTGAACGTACGGTAAGGATCTGATGCAGTTATTCAAGGCTCTCCTGAGTCAGCTAATGGCCTGTGTCGCTGTGATGGGCTTACGCGCACAAATCCTGCCCGTTAGCGTTTGGCAAGCTGTCGCTATTCAGGCCGGCTTGGCCGCACTGTTCTCTCGCGGTTTTCGCCAGCCTGTCTGGTGGCTGCCGATTCATTTGCTATTTTTGCCGACCGTGTTAATGGGGCTGAGCTGGCAAGTGCCTGCTTGGCTGTATCTGCTGACATTGCTGCTGCTGACCCTATTATTTTGGGGTACAGTGAAAGGCGATGTACCGTTGTTCTTGTCCTCTTCCGCAGTCAGCGAGGCGCTGATCGAAATAGTAAGCCGCGAGCAGGCGCAAGCGTTTATCGATATTGGCGCCGGTCTGGCTACCGTTGTCGTGCCGCTTGCAAAAGCCCGGCCGGACATGGTTGTGGTGGCCTTGGAGCGGGCGCCGCTGCCCTGGCTGCTGGCAAGATGGCGTTGCCGCAATCTGGCTAATGTCCAGGTCGGCAGATACAGTTTTTGGGAGCAGGATTTACGCGGGTTCGATGTGGTGTTCGCCTTCCTGTCGCCGCTGGTGATGGCGAAAATCGGCGAAAAAGTCCGGCGAGAAATGCGGGCCGGCTGTTTGTTTATCTCGTCTTCTTTTCCGATACCGGATAGCCACCCCGAATCGGTGCTCGAACTGAACGATAGCCGCAAAACCAAGCTGTATTGCTATCGGATAGGTGGATCTCTGAAAAGTTAAGAACCCTATAGCTTTTTTCAGCAGGAGGGGGCTTAGCTCAATGACATTGCCTGGAGCGAGTGATCTTTAGCGCTGATATTTAAGCCGTCGGCGTATTCGTAAATTCGGGGACCAACTGCTTCAAACCGGCCAACAGCTGTTGGTTATCGTAGCTCTGGCACTGCTTCTGCAAATCCTCAATCTGTTTAGCCCATTCCACCGAGTCGTAGAGTCGGGCTTTGGCCAGGCGCAATTTCGCATGGCTGGTTGCCATTAATTGTTCCTGATCGTGGAATAATTCTTCGTAGAGTTTTTCGCCGGGCCGCAAGCCGACAATCTTAATGGCAATGTCTTTATTCGGGACTTTGCCGCTCAGCCGGATCATCTGCTCCGCCAGGTAAGTAATTTTGACCGGTTCGCCCATATCCAATACAAACACTTCGCCGCCCTGGCCTATGGTTTCCGCTTGCATGATTAACTGACAAGCTTCCGGAATCGTCATGAAGTAGCGGGTAATATCCGGATGCGTCACCGTGATAGGGCCGCCGGCCTTGATTTGCTCTCTAAACAGCGGCACCACGCTACCGGCCGAATCGAGCACGTTGCCGAAGCGTACCGTGGTAAAGCGAGTGCTGCCGGTCTGATTCAGGTTTTGGCAGAGGATTTCCGCCGCCCGCTTGGTGGCGCCCATCACGTTGGTCGGATTGACGGCTTTATCGGTGGAAATTAATACAAAGCGCGCCACACCGGCGGCAATCGCCGCTTCCGCCAGGATTTTGGTGCCGATCAGGTTGTTATGCACCGCTTCGCGGATCTGATTTTCCAGCAAAGGCACATGTTTATAAGCGGCGGCGTGAAACACGATTTCCGGTTTTTGCCCGGCAATTAATTGCTGCACCGCAACGGGATCGGCGACATCGCCCAACACCGCTTGGTGCGATAACTCCGGAAACAGCCGATTCAAGTCGGCGTTGACTTTGTACAAATTAAACTCGCACTGATCGAATACGATCAGCTTGCGCGGCTGGGCTCTCGCCAGTTGCTTGCAAAGCTCGGAACCTATCGAACCGCCGCCGCCTGTCACCAAAATGACTTTGTCGTGTAGATGGTTTTTAATGCCGGGCCAATCCAGCTTCACCGGCGTGCGCCCCAGAATATCTTCGATGGAAACGCTACGTAGATTGGCGGTGGTGACCGCGCCGCTCAGCAATTCTTTGACCGAGGGTAGGGTCTGAAAATCCACCGAGCAGTTTTCGCAGATTTCCACGATCCGGCGCATTTGCTGATCGCTGGCGGACGGCACGGCAATCAGCACTGTTTCGATATTCCAGCGTTCGATTAACTCCGGAATTTGCTCGACCGTGCCGGCGACGCGGATGCCGCGAATTTCGCGCTTGTATTTACCATGGTTGTCGTCGACGAACACTATCGGCACATAATCGCTATCGACATTGGCCAATAAATCTCTCACCAGCATTTCGCCGGCGGAACCGGCACCGACGATCAATGCGCGCTTACCCACGCGCTCCGCGAACGTCTGTTCCTTCCAAAAGCGATATACCAAACGCGGAATGCTGAGCAAGGAAAACAGGATCAGCACGTAAAGGGGGACGACCGAACGCGGCACGCCGTGCAGGCGGTCGTATAAAAACAAGGCGGAGGCAATAAAAAAAATCCCGGTCAACACCGCTTTGCCGATGCGGATCAGGTCCGGCAGCGAGGAAAACCGCCAAACGCCGCGGTACAAACCATACACCCAGAATAAACTGACTTGGATGGCTATGACCCAAGGCAGGAACAATAAGGCCGAATAAAAAAATTCGTCCGGGATGTTTTGCAGATTAAAGCGTAGCCAGTAAGCGCCGAACCACGCTAACGGGATCATGGCCAGATCGTGCAAAAAGATGGTGGTGCGGGAGCGGAATCTTAAGGTCACGAAATAACCCACTCGGATTTGCCGGCCTTAAACCGGTAAGCCAGATAGATTAAGGGCAGATAAGCCACGATAACGCCGGCCAAAGCATGGCTGGGATGCTTGAATATCCATAGGGAGACAGGCAGCAGCCAACCGCAATTAATTGCCCAGGTTGCCAATAACACCGGCAAATGTCCGTAACGTTTGGCTGCATGCTGATAGGTATGCGAGCAATGCGCCGCGTACCATTTTTGTCCGCTGAACATTCTGACCGCCAGGGTATAGCTGGCATCCACGATAAACGCACCGAATAAAATCAGCCCGCAATACAGCAGAACGGCGGCCTGTTGTGCGGCCAGTAAAATTAATAAACCCAGCAACAGCCCGATAAAGCCGCTACCGACATCGCCCATGAAGATTTTCGCTTTCGGCCAATTCCACAGCAAAAAGCCGCCGCACGCCGCCGTCAAACTCAAGGCAACACCGCATAAGCTTTGGTCGATAAAAAACAGATAGCCCGCCAATGCCGAGGATACAAACAGCGCTTCCGAGCTGGCAATGCCGTCGGTACCGTCCATGAAATTGAACAGGTTTAAGCTCCACACCAAAAACAGTGCTCCCAAGGGGTAGCCCAACCAGCCTGGATTGACGCTTAAGCGCCCGAAGAGAGCGTCGAATGGCGCGGGGACCAATACCACGGGAAGGCCGCCCAACAATTCCAGGGCGATGATCGCCGCCAGTAAATGCGTCAAGAAACGCCAGCGCGCGGCCACTTCGCCGTGATCGTCACAAAAGCCGATAGCGGCTATCAATAGCGTGGAGCCCAACAAGGCCAGGGAAGTGCCAGTCAGTTGCCGGTCAAAAAACAACCGGAGCATCGCCACGCTGAAGGCCAGCACGATAGCCAAGCCGCCGCCGCGCGGGGTTGGCACGCTGTGTGAGCTGCGTTGGTTGGGAATGTCCAGCACCTTGTAAGTTAAGGCGTAACGGCGAATCAGGCCGGTCAATACGGCGGCGAGCAGCAAGGTAACAGTAAAAAGCAGTAGCACGCTAGATTAACTTAGATGGCGAATAATATCGGGCAGGGCTTTCCAGAGAGTTTGGCGAGGTTGAAAACCCAATTCGCGGGCGATTTTAGCAGACGAATACCACGCCGAACCGGTTAATTTTTCCAGGCTATCGCTATCGATAGGAAAGCGTCGCCCCGTCAGCCGGCCAAAGCCATCGCCCAATTTGGCTAAGCTGGTTAGCAATGGCATCGGTATCGACCAGACGACAGGCCGCTTGCCGAGCGCGGCTCTGATCGCGTCGTAAATCTGCCGGGTAGAATAGCTTTGTTGATCCGTGACTATATAAACCTGCCCGGCTGCTTCGGGATTTTCTGCAGCCAACAATGCCGATGCCACCACATCATCGACATGCACCATGGAGCGCTGGTTACCGGATTCCGGTAGCGGCGGGAATATGCCGCGGCGAATTGCGTGGATCATGCGCGGCAGATTGCCTTTCCCGGTGTCGCCGTAGACCATGCTGGGCCGTAACACCACAGGATGCGGGACGTAGCCGCCGTTCAGCACCAGTTGTTCGGCTTCGTATTTGGATAAACCGTAGGGATCTGAGGCGGGGGCGTTGACCGTTTCATCCATGACTTGTCGGCTAGTGTGGCTGACGGCTTTAACGCTGCTGAAGAACACAAAGGCTTTCACTCCGGCCTGTTGTGCGGCTTCCAGCAGTTTGCGCGTGCCTTCGGTGTTGATTTGCCGGTATTCGGCCTCATCCTGCCGACTTTCCGCCAAGGCGTGGGCTTTGCCGGCCAGATGAAACACCACGTCTATGTCGGCGCACAACTCCGGGGGGCAAGCTCCCAGTGCTGCCAAATCCAAGGCGATGTTGTTCTCACCATTCCCAGCGCGGCCGCATGTTCTGACCGTATAATCCTGATTGACCAAGGCTTGGCATAGGTGCGCGCCGATAAAACCGCTGGCACCGGTGACGAGGGCCTTAGTCATGCTATATGTTGGCGAAAAGACATAATGGTTGGCAGCGATTTAAACGGACGGCGAGAGTACGTAAGTTGAGTTATTGCTTGCTGCCATGCTCTGCAAACACTTCATACTTACCTTCTTTATCGAAGGAAACCACCTTGTACGCATCTTGCTGCCCGCCCATTTCCATGCCGGGGCTGCCCATCGGCATGCCCGGCGCGGCGATACCGACTATGTTGGATTTGCTTTGCAAAAGCTTTTGAATATCGGTAGCAGGCACATGGCCTTCGATCACGTGGCCGTCCACGACAGCAGTATGGCAGGACGCCAGCTTCTCGGGGACACCGAAACGGGCTTTGATGGTTTCCATGTCGTCGCTAACCACATCGTTGATTTTAAAGCCGTTTTGTTTGGCATGTTCCAGCCATTTACCGCAGCAGCCGCAAGTGGGGCTGCGATAGACTGTCATTTCCAGCGGCTTGCCTGCTTCTTCAGCGGAAAGGTTTTGGCTGAGAGCCGCCAGTAATAACATGATTGATTTCGATGCGTTCATAAATACCTCTTTATTCGCCGTGTAGCGTTACGATGATGGTGCGATTGCCGGCACGATTGCGATGCTCGCATAAGTAAATGCCTTGCCAAATTCCCAAGGCCAATTGGCCGTCGCTGATCGGGATGCTTAGCGAGCTGCCCAATATAACGGTTTTTATATGGGCAGGCATGTCGTCCGGCCCTTCGAGTGTGTGCCGGTAGTATGGTTCATTTTCCGCTACCGCCCGGGAGAAATAACTTTCCAGGTCCCGGCGTACATCCGCATCCGCATTTTCGTTGATGGCCAGCGATGCCGAGGTGTGTTGCAAAAACACATGGGCCAAGCCTATTTCAATTTTATCCAGTTCGGCTAGCTGACTGACGATTTCCCGGGTGATCAAATGAAAGCCACGCGGTTTCGCGGCTAGCTGGATGCGTTTTTGAATCCACATGTCGAGAATGTTACAAATTGATAAATGCTGGAAATTTGGATGGCTGCAAATTATTCAGCGAATCGTAAAACTCCGCAATTGGTCCTCTAATCCCGGAGCAATACCGCAAAGTTGAGGTAGATAATTCCTTCTCCCGCCGGGAGAAGGTTAGGATGAGGGAGATTAAAATCAATTATTTACACCCCTCACCCCAGCCCTCTCCTTTATGCCCTGTGGGTGCAAGGGAGAGGTAGGCGTAACTTAGCGGCATTGCCCTCAAGTATAAACGCCCTTATTTAGCGATGATATTGCGGACTCAATTCCCGCACCGCATCGACCATGGCTTTGACGTGTTCCGGATTAATGTCCGGCAAAATGCCGTGGCCCAGATTAAACACATGTCCTGAGCCATTACCGAAACCTTGCAGCACTTTGCCGACTTTTTCGCGGATCACTTCCGGTTGCGCGTACAAAGTAATCGGATCCATGTTGCCCTGCAACGCTACCCGGTCGCCGACGCGGGTGCGGGCTTGGCCGATGTCGGTTTGCCAGTCCAGGCCCAGCGCGTCGTAGCCGGTGTCGGCCATCGCTTCCAGCCATAGACCGCCGCCCTTGGTAAATAATATGGTCGGAATTTGCCGGCCGTCGCGACGCGTGTTCAATAGCTCGCGCACTTGCCGCGCATAGCGCAACGAAAACTCCAGATAATCGTTATGGCTGAGCATGCCGCCCCAGGTATCGAACACCATGACCGCGTCAGCGCCGGCGGCAATTTGCGCATTCAAATAGGCGGCTACCGACTGCGCCAGCTTATCCAGCATTTGATGCATCAGTTGCGGCTGTTCGAACATTAGGCTTTTCACTTTTTGAAAGCTCTTGCTGCTTTTGCCTTCCACCATGTAAGTCGCCAACGTCCAGGGACTGCCGGAAAAGCCAATCAAGGGTACCTTGCCGTGCAGATTGGTTTTGATCAAGCGCACGGCGTCGATCACATAACGCAATTCGGTTTCCGGATCGGGAATCGGTAATTTGGCAATGTCGGCGGCGGTTCTGACCGGATTGGCGAATTGCGGGCCTTCGCCTTCGGCAAACGAGAGACCCAAGCCCATGGCGTCGGGGATGGTCAAAATATCGGAAAACAAGATCGCGGCGTCGAAGTTAAAACGCTCCAGCGGTTGCAGCGTCACTTCGCAGGCCAATTCAGGGTTGGTACAAAGCTGCATGAAGCTGCCGGCCTTGGTGCGTACTTCCCGGTACTCGGGTAAATAACGTCCGGCTTGGCGCATCATCCAGACGGGGGTGCGGTCGACGGGCTGTCTTAACAGGGCTTTTAAGAATAAATCGTTTTGTAAGTTGGTCATTCGTTTCGATTGGGATGAGAATCAGCGGCGGCTTTCTTTTTGCACGGCCCGGAAGCGTTTTTCCATGGCCTGCTTAAACTCGCCGGGCATAACGGCTTTAAGCTGTATCGCTTCGGCGGCAGATTGAAAAGAGCCGTAAATTACCACGTATTTTTCCTGTTCGCCCTGTTTGATGGGGTAGAACTTCAGGCCGTCGCGGTAATCGGCGTATTTTTTTTGAAAACGTAGTGCCGCATCTTTAGTGGACAGCACCATGACTTGCAGCGTGAAGTTGTTGGCTGGTTGCGCCATGATCCAGTCCTGATCACTACCTTCGAAGGCGGGTTTGGCGGGTTTATGTTCGACGGGTTTAGCCGGGGTTGGCACAGCAACCGGCGCTATCTCCTCGGCCGGCGCAGCGTTGGCTGGCAACGGTTTTTCAGCTTGCTGCTCGGGCTTGGCTTGCTCAGGGTTTGGTCCTTTCGCGGGCGCCGTCTGTTTGTCGGCAACAATGCTCTGAGTGCTTGGCTGCGTGCTTATGGTCTCGGGCGACGGTTTGCTCGGTGCTTTCGGGCTGGGTGTTGTTGAATTATTTGACGATTCGGTGTCGGCAGAGCGGAGCGGAGCTTGGCCGGTCACTTCGGCTTCGATCAGTGCACGGCTTGACTCCACTGTATTGTTTGCCGGGCTGAGGGCGGCAGACACGATTGTCGGCGACGATTCCGGCGCTTTGGGATCGGGTGGTGGAACGATCTGTGGCGGTGCCAGGACGGTTTCGACTGCCGGAGTAGATGTCGGCTGCGGAGCGCTTGTGTTTTCGGCGGCAGGTTTGTCGACACTTTCGGTTAAAACAGCAATAGGCAGGTTGCCGGCGGATTGCCCGGTGACAATATCCGGCGGTAATAAAGATTTCAGCGCATAGCCGGCACCGGCTAGCACACCGGCGATTGCCAGCCATAAGCCCAGTTTGCTGCGTTTATGGCTTTGGGAATGAGCGAATTTAGGCAATTGCGCGAGTATTTTGCCGGGGATGCCGTTGCTGGCGCGATATAAATCCTCGATCAGGCTGTCGCTGATGGCGTTAAACGAGACCACTGCGCCCGGTTGCGCCGACAGGTTTTGTAAATATTCGCCACATTGTTTTTTGCTGAGCGGCGGCAGTTCGATGAAATGGCACTCCTCCACCAATTTGTCGGTACCGCTTTTGATGTGGAATTGATCGTGATTCATCGCCAACACCAGCCGCAAGCCCGGTAGCGAGTCGGCAAATTCGATCAGCATCGTCATCAGGCCGGGTACCAAATTGCCGGCATCATCAATCAGCAGCACTACCTTTTGTCTGGCGCATTTGTCGCGTAGTGCGCTTAAATCGAAAGCGGAACCTTTGGCGATGTTCAGGCCGCGCAACAAATCGTTGATCAGGCTTTCGAAGCTGGAGTCTGGTGAAGCCGGCAACAACACGACTTCCCACATATCTTTGCGATTTTGCCGGACAGTTTCCAATAAGGTGGTTTTACCGATGCCTTCCGGGCCGCAGACGATCAGCGATTGCTGCAAATTGGCCAGCAAGTGCAGCAGCAAATCCAGTTTCTGCGAGCGCTCCAGCGTAATCAAGGTCCGTTCGGCGTTGTTGGCCACCGAGCGTTTTTGGTAACTATAAGTCAGGTCGTCGTTATCCAACATAGCCGTTCAAAGTTGCCTGCAATTGCGCCAGATCGACGTTGACGGGGAGAGAGGCTTTGCCGACCGCTTCCAACAGAATCACGCGGATTTTGCCGTCGACATTTTTTTTATCGACCGCCATCAAATCCACGTATTGTTCGGTCGTCATTTCCGTAGGCGGTGTCACGGGTAGCTTGGCGGCCTGGAAAACGTCGATAATCCGCTTAACGTCGGCATCGTTCAGCCAGCCCAGACGCCGCGATAAATCGGCGGCAAAACAAGTGCCGATTGCCACTGCTTCGCCGTGCAAATAATGGCCGTAGCCGCTGCCGGTTTCGATAGCATGGCCGAAGGTGTGGCCCAAGTTTAGAGTGGCGCGTACGCCGGATTCGAATTCGTCTTCACCAACCACTTCCGCTTTATTGATGCAGGAACGCTCAATGGCATAAGCCAAGGCGTCTTTGTCGCGAGCCAGCAATTTCGGTATATTCGCTTCCAGCCATTGCAAAAAATCCGGGTCGCGAATTAGGCCATATTTGATCACTTCCGCCAAACCGGCGGACAGCTGTCTGTCGTCCAAGGTGTCCAGTACATCGGCGTCGGCAATCACGCATTGCGGCTGGTAAAACGCGCCTATCATGTTCTTGCCCAGCGGATGGTTCACACCGGTTTTACCGCCCACCGAGGAATCGACCTGAGCCAACAAAGTGGTGGGAATCTGGATGAAAGCAATGCCGCGTTGATAACAGGCCGCCGCAAAGCCGCCCATGTCGCCGATCACGCCGCCACCCAAGGCAATCAAGGTGGAATTGCGGCTAAATTTTTTGGCAAGCAATTGATCGAAGACTTTCTCCAAATATTGCAACGTTTTGTATTGCTCGCCGTCCGGCAGGATGGCCGTTTCGACTTGATAGTCGCCCAATGCTATCTGTAATTTGGCCAGATACAGTGGCGCGATAGTCTCGTTGGAAACGATCAGCACCTGTTTGGCGCGAATATGTTTGGTCAATAGTTCCGGCTGAGCCAGCAAGCCGGCGCCAATGTAGATCGGGTAACTTCTGTCGTTATTTAGTGCAACTTGCAATTCTTTCATGATCTTCTAGGGCAGCCTGATATTGCTGCAAAATGGTTTTAACCACGGTTTTAGTGGGCAGTACGCCGGAATCAATTTTAAAATCGGCACATTCCGTATACAGCGGGTCGCGCTGCGCCAACAAGGTTTGCAGGCGTTGTCTGGGATTTTCGGTACGCAATAGCGGACGTTGCGTATCGTGTTTGGTGCGATGTAGGATTTTGTCTATCGAACAGTGCAAATAGACGACGAAGCCGTTTTCCTTGATGGCTGCCCGATTCTCCGGCAATAACACTGCACCGCCGCCGGTGGCCATTACTATCCCTTGCAATGCTGATAAATGCCGAATCACGGTTTGCTCGCGCATCCGAAAACCCTCCTCGCCCTCGTAGGAAAAGATAGTGGGAATATCGACCCCTGTGCATTCCTCAATGACTCTATCGCTGTCGTAGAACGGCCATTGCAAGGCTTTAGCAAGCTGTTTGCCTATGGTGGTTTTACCCACGCCCATCAGGCCGATCAAATAGATGTTTGCCGCTGGTTTCATTGCATTGGCTGGTTGCGCGCATTAAAAACCGGAGCATTATGCCCACTTTTTGCAGGGAGTTAAATTTTAGATGCCGAACACCCGCTTTTGGGCGGCTCAACAAATAACCACTTCCTCCGTGGGAGGGCCTGCAGTTAATTGATTTTATTCTCCTCACCCCAACCCTCTCCAGCAGGAGAGGGGCATTCCCTTTACTTACGGGGTAAGGTTAGGATGCAGCGTCATTAAGTCTAGGGAAACATTCCCTTCCCCAGCAGGAGAAGGTTAGCGGGAATAAATACGGCAAAAGATTTATTTGATACCCTCATCCCAATCTTCTCCCGGAGGGAGGAGGGGTTGGCCGTTTTTAACTTAATGGTATTGGGTTTGGGTGAAGGGCGGCAGTTAATTGATTTTTTCTTATCACCGCAACCCTCGGCAATTACTCCCAGCGTTGCCCTATATCCTACATCCATGCAGTCGTCCAGCAGGAGAGGGGGTGAATTGACGTTATTACTTCTCCAGGCCAAAGCGAATAAGTTTGGAGCATCTCCTCTCCCTCCGGGAGAGGGCTAGAGTGAGGGGATCAACTATTTTAATTCCCTGATCCCAGTCTTCTTTAAGAGGGGGCTAGGTTTTTACAGCTTCTCTTAACTCAATTACAGCCAGACGAATTACTTCCATTACGGCAAGCCTGTTTTGTAAAACCTCATGATTCTAAAATCGCAGCACCCGATACCCCAGCCGCTGTAAATAATGGCTTCTGTTTTGATCGTATTCTTGTTGCTCGGCATGCTGCCCGCCATCAACTTCAATTACCAACTTGGGTTCCAAGCAAACAAAATCAACGATAAATGGGCCGATAACCTGCTGTCTACGAAATTTACAGCCCAACAATTGCCGATTCCTCAGCTGTTGCCAAATCACTCGTTCTGCGTCGGTTTGATTTTTGCGTAATGAACGGGCCAAATCTTTCATTGCAAAAGCCTTTTTTGGATTCCCTCACCCCTGCCCTCTCCCGGGGGAGAGGGAGTTATATTTCCGAGCTAGATGAGGCGATCCTAATTTAGTCTAGCTAACAAAAATACCGGTATTCCCCCTCTCCCCTTGGGAGAGGGCTGGGGTGAGGGGAGTTAAAAGCCCCGGCAAATTTAATTTTTGCCCTTCAAGCAGAAATACCGAGAATAAAATTCCAGAAAGCTTTGGCGCAAATACTCAAGCAAACTGCGCCGCAATCTGTCCCTGGATTTTTTCCGCCATCGCCCGGCGATCAGTCGCGTCGCGGATAGGCCTGCCCACTACTATGTAATCCGCGCCGTTTTGAATCGCTTGCTCGACACTGACAGCGCGTTTTTGATCATCGTTTTCGCGGTTATCCACCGGCCGGATACCGGGAGTGATTACCAGCAGCTTTTCGCCCAGTTGTTCCCTAATCATTGCTACTTCCAGGCCTGATGAGACGATACCGTCGCAACCAATTTGCAACGCCCGCTTAGCGCGGGACAACACCAACTCGCGCACATCGCATTGAAAGCCCAAGTCGTCCAAATCGCCGCGATCCAGGCTGGTTAATGCGGTGACGGCCAACACTTTTAAGTCGCCTTTCGCTGCTGCCGCTGCTTCCATAATGGAATCGTTGCCGTGGATAGTGGCCAGATCCACGCCTTTGTTACTCAGCGCTTTAATTGCCCTGCCCACCGTGGCTGGAATGTCGAAGAATTTAAGATCGACAAACACTTTTTTGTCACGGGCCTTCAGCCATTCGATAAATCCGAAATAATCACCCGACATGAATAGCTCCATGCCCACTTTGTAAAAAATCACCGCTTCACCTAGTTCTTCAACCAAAGCTTGCGCTTCTGCAATGCTGGAAACATCCAGCGCCATGATCAGGCGTTCACGAACGGGAATGGCTTTATTTGATATGAAAGATTCTGTCATAAGGATTATGAAATAGTCTGTTTACTGGGTTAAGGGTAGCGTTTTTATTGGTGAGCTTGGCAAGACCTGCTAAAGTGGTTTACAAGCAACGTTAATTTTTCAGTTGGTGTTTAAGTAACAATTGTTGCGCCTGCGATGTCACTAAGAAGCGGCATGCGTGAAAAACTTGTAGGCACCGAACGGATTACATGCCACCGCCGGTGTAGCATTAAACTTTCATTAAGCTGAAATAATCTTGGCTTAAAGTCCTATAATCAGGCAGGCAAATGATCAACTCATTAAGCTAACCAGTATATTTGATATGAATCAGTTTCGCCCAAAAGGATTTATCAGGCCGCTGCAGCCGGAATTGCAGAGCATTAAGCGGGCCATGGATACCGCGTTGATTTTTATCACGCTATATGTCTCGCTACACATCTATGGCGAGCCGTTCGACCGTGAATACCTGGGCTTATTTATTGTCTGTACCGTGCTGTTCGGTATTTTTGCCGAGCATCAAGAGATCTATCACGGCTGGCGCGGTGATCCCCTGTTTGACGATGCAGTGCGGATATTATTATCGTGGATAGTGGCCTTTGCACTGATTGCCAGCAGTTTTTTCGTATTTGACCTTGGCTTTGAATACTCTCGGCAAGTCTTGGAATTGTGGCTGCCGTTGGCGCCGCTCAGCATCATTATGCTGCACTCGCTACGCCGCTCGACATTGTCTTATTTACGGATGCACGGGCTTAATACCCGTAACTACGCGATTTTGGGCGGCAATTCGCTAGGCAAACGCCTAAATGCCGCGCTGACTGAAATGCCTTGGCTGGGTTACAGCTTTGTTGGTTTTTTCGACGACCGCATCGAGAACAAGCAGCGCAGGCAGGATGAAGACATGGTCGACGTCATCGTTGGCGACTTTAAAGAGCTATTGGAAAGAGCGCAGCGCGGAGAAATCGATCACATCTATATCACCTTGCCCTTGCGAGCGGAAAAGCGAATCAACCAATTGATTCGAGAGCTGGCCGATAGCACCGTGTCGGTCAACATTGTCCCGGACTTTTTTACCTTTAACCTGATGCAGTCCAAACTCAGCAGCGTAAAAGGGATACCGGTGGTCAGCGTCTTCGATACACCGTTAAATTCGTCGCTGGACGGCGCGGTCAAACGCCTTGAAGATTTACTTTTGTGCGCGATCATCCTGCCGATTATCGCGATACCGATGCTGATCATCGCCATTGCGATCAAGATTACTTCGCCGGGGCCGGTCATTTTCAAGCAAATGCGTTACGGCGTTAAGGGTGAGCAGATTGAGGTTTGGAAGTTTCGATCTATGTCGGTGTGTGAAAATGGCGACAGCATCAAACAAGCCACGGCCAACGATAGCCGCGTAACGCCCTTGGGCGGTTTTCTGCGCCGTACCTCGTTAGACGAATTACCGCAATTTCTAAACGTGTTGAGCGGCACTATGTCCGTGGTTGGCCCACGGCCCCATGCAGTGGCGCACAATGAATACTACCGCAAACAGATCCAGGGCTATATGCTGAGGCACAAAATGAAACCTGGCATCACCGGTTTGGCGCAAATCAGCGGTTGTCGCGGCGAAACCGAAACCATCGACAAAATGGAAAGACGAATTCATCACGACCTGGAATACATCCGCCAGTGGTCAGTCATTTTGGATTTAAAGATTGTGATATTAACTGTTTTTAAAGGATTTGTGGGGCAGCAGGCTTACTGACTAAAAGCTCCTCTCGTTTGAAGAAAAGAAAGCTATTAAGTTTAGCCCTCTCTCCTTGCGGTAGAGGGTTGGGGTGAGGGGAATTAAAAAGGAAGCTCTGACTAAGTCCTTACTCCGGCTAACCACGAACAGTATATTTCATTAATTCCGGTCGGGGTAACCTGTCGAACCACCTGTACTCTGAGGGGCTGACCGGAACCAAATTGTTTAGAGCGTCCTAAGGTGAATTACTCGTTTTGGTTCCCTAACCCCAATCTAACCCCAATTTTCCATTTTGTGCCCTTTGGGTATGTATGAAGGCAATGTAGTTAAGTTAAGAGTTAAATATGTTGGAGGGTCGAATTTATTCGACCTTTGGTGCCCATAGTGCGAATAAATTCGCACCTACAATTTCTTAACTTAACGGAATTGGGGTATGACGGACTTTCTTCTAATCTGATCAATTAGCTTAAAAACCCCCAACAGAAATCGATAACTGGAATGTGGAGACCAAGAAATGAATCAAAGACATCCACGGCCGATACATGGCGTTGCAACATACGGACATAAACCATGCGATTAACGCCACAACAAGCCGACATCTTAAAGTGCATCGCCGCTGACGTGTTTGGAACGCAAGCAAGCTTGCAATTATTTGGCTCGCGTACCGACGATACTAGACGTGGCGGCGACATAGATTTGTATGTAAAAGGATTTAATCAAAACCTTGAAAAAACCTTAGATGCCAAACTGCGTTTTCTGGTCAAAGCCAAACAGGCACTTGGCGACCAACGTATCGATTTAGTATTTGCCCCGGCAGAGGGGCGGGAGCAACTGCCCATTCAGCGTGTTGCGGAACAGACAGCTATTCCGTTATGAATAAACAAGAACGCATCGAATTTAAACTTCGTCCAGCACTACAGGAATGTTGGTTGCATCAGACGCGATTGCATGCAGCTTGGCAAGAAGCCATAAATTTCCCCGCCATTAAAGATATCGCAATCCACGAACTAAACGATGCGGAAGTTCGTACACTCGACCAACTAGTGTTCCGTTTCGGCAAATTGCAGGATGCTATCGGATCGAGATTATTGCCTGCAATTTTACAAATACTGCAAGAATGGCAGGAACACGAAGCTTTCCTGGATAAGCTAAACCGGGCGGAGAAAATTGGTTTATTGCCATCCGTAGACAAATGGTTATTGTTGCGCGAATTGCGTAACCAAACAGCACATGAATACCCTGAGCATCCTGAAGTCGTAATAGTCAACCTGCGGCATCTTGTGACACATGTACCCATGCTCGAACAGAGTTTTCTGCATTTAGCGGGCGCCGCAAATGCGCGGATTTTAACCCCAAATCAACAAGACAATGGCTCACACTGAAAGAAATCGCAATTTAGCAATGGTGTTTATCGTGTCGAGTGTTGCATGGATAGCAATACTTTTCATCGAATCATCACAGCCGCCGGCTGCAATAATGGGTGAAGTTTCTGGTCTGGATAAAGTGGCACATTTTCTGGCATTTGGCGTACTGGCCTTATTAGTATTTGGGGCTTCGTTTAATTTGGGTTTGGGGCGGCATTTGCCAGCGTTTTTTATGCCATTATTGATTGTGACAGTTATTGGTGTGGCCGATGAGTTATATCAGTTATCCAATCCTAGCCGTGCTTTCGAGTTGTTAGACTTGGTCGCTGATATTAGTGGTGCCGTAATCTGTTTGTATGTTTATAAATTGATATTAAAGAGCAGATTGATGCGTCGCTTCAATTTATCAAAATAATTTATATGACTGGCTGAGATATTTTTAGGTAAAAAAATTTGAAAGGCTTTCAAAAAGTTAAAGAAATGTACTTCTTACTTCTTACTTCTTACCCTTCGGGTATAAACGAGAAGATTAGGATGAAGGAATTAAAAGAATATTTAACACCTCTCTTTCAGCTAGTGTTGTTAAGGAACCTGTGATTTATTCGTTGTTTCAAATTTCAACATCTTGGAAATCAATGAGTTGCGGCCAAGGTTTTCTTGAAAAATTGATTTAATCAGAGGATCCTTAAGTTGATTCATTTTAATTGCTATTATTGTAAACCCAGGGTGAGGTGATTTTAACAGGTCACCTTAGGCTATTTTCATTAATATTTAGTAAGACGGATAATCATTTTGGATAAAAAAAATAGACTCGTTGATATAGATAAAGCCAAGGGTTTTGCAATTTTTCTCGTTGTATTAGGGCATATTGTTGCAACAGATATGCCTGCAGGGAATGAGTGGTATGCGGCGCTTAAATTTTATATCTATAAGTTTCATATGCCATTTTTTATGTTTATATCCGGGATAATAATGGCATACACCTTTCGGGGTTTTAATGATTTTAATGGTTATTTAGGATATATCGTTAAGAAGTTAAGGCGGCTTGCTCCTGGATATTTATTTTTCGGATTTTTGATATATGCCGGAAAATTAAGCATGTCTAATTTAATGCATGTGGATGATGTTCCCGGTGATATAGGTGATGAGCTATATAATCTTCTCGTCTTCCCTTCTAAAAGTGCAGGCGGATCTCTTTGGTTTATTTATGTTCTAATGGAAATGTATGTGGTATTTCCTTTAGTTATAGTGTTTTTCAGTAAAAAGTTGCCGTTAATTGTGGTTTTTGGGTTCGCGTTGGAATTTGTGCCTGTTACAAACGCCTTTATGCTTGATAGGTTTTGCGAGTACTTTTTGTTTTTCTCCTTGTGGGTCTTCATAGTGGCTAACTATGAGGTATATTTGAGTGTGATAGAAAAGTATTCATATGTTTTTATTTTGTTGTTCTTTTTGTCATTTTTGACGATACCGTTCTTTGCTGATAATGTTTCTAAAGTTATTATAGGAATATGTTCGTTGCCAGCTCTGCAAGTGATTATGCGTAGGGGTGGCTTTTCAAATATGAATGTTTGGCAAATATATGGGCTTTATACATACAGCATATATTTAATGAACACCATTTTTATAGGGGTTGTGAAAGGAATAATTCTGAGTTTTACTACATGGGATGGATTGAATTTTATTCCAATATCAGTGTGTTTGTTGATTGGTGGGGTATATGGGCCCATTTTTGTTAAAAAATTCATATTTTCTCGAGCGCCGTTTTTAGATCGTATAACAAGTTAGGTATGATGGTTTTTGAATAAAAACTTGGGTAATAGCTTGGTAGTCGTTTTATTTGATTTTATTTTGGTCCGATAATGAGATGGGTTAGAAGTGTGCGGATTTAAAGTATTCTGTATAAAAAGATTAATATCCTCAGTAATCGATGTTATTTTTCTATCTAATTTTATTTGATGCCCGAGTGGCAAATTAACTTGAGATAAATTAAGAGCACCTCTAAAAATATCCCACCCCTCCGGGAGATGGTTAGGGTGATAAATTATAAGTAATTAATTTTCTTTTATCTGTTCTCTGCCTGAGGAGGAAGGAGGGTTTCGAATTTTTTGAAGTCCTCTAAATGGGCAGCGCTTTCGACCAAGAAATCCGACAAGAAAATGCAGTCTTAAAAAATATAGATAGAACGATAATTGGGGTGTTGACTTAGTAAAACCATTTCGGCAGAAATGGGCGAGATAATAAATTCCTAAATTTTTTCCGATAATATGAATACTAAATCAGTACATCCTTTACAAAATATTACCCAAAAGAGTATTTCTGCACTGAAATGGAACTACTTTGGCAGATTGATTTCGTTAACGTTGCAATTTTCAATTGGTATTGTCCTTGCGCGTATATTGGGGCCAGAGCCTTTTGGGCTTGTCGCTATAGCCTTGCTGGTGCAAAGTCTTGGTAACCTCTTTGCCGAAGGTGGATTAGGGGCAGCATTGATTCAAAGCCAGGAAATATCGAATCATGATATTCGTAGCGTATTTTCCACCCAACTCTTAATAGGAGTTTTGATCAGTAGTGTCGTTGCCGGACTGGCACCATTTCTTGCAGTATTTTTTAATGAACCCAAAGCTACACTTGTCATTCAGGTAATGGCACTTTCGTTTAGTATCCAAGCCTTGGGGCAAACTGCAAATGCATTAATTAGGCGCAATCTTGAATTCAAAAAAATTCAAATTACAGGTTTGATTTCCTATTGTATTGGTTATTTGGGGTTAGGATTGCCGCTAGCCTATTTTAATTATGGAGTATGGAGTTTAGTCGTCGCTCAGCTTAGCCAAGTTAGTATCAATGCATTGCTGACCTATTTTTATGTGCGACATCCTATTTTTCCATTAATTGGGCCGTCGAACTGTAGGTTTTTACGTTTTGGTGCAGCGATAACTCTAAATAATATTACCAGTTGGGGTATAAGCAATCTGGATACTGCTATTATTGGGCGTAGTTTCGAAACCTCAATTCTTGGGGTCTATAATCGCGCGTTTAATCTGGTTAATATGCCGATGTACGCGGTTACCTCAAGCATGCAGTCCGTTTTGTTCAGTGCATACGCGAAATCCCAAAATAATCCGAATGTCTTATTGCGTACCTATATCACTTCAACTAGCCTAATGGCTTTGATATTCTTTCCAGTTTACGGAGCGATGGCTGCTATTCCGGACTTAATTATTCCAGTTCTCTATGGAGACAAGTGGAACGCGGCTATTCCTCTGATGATGCCTCTTTGTTTTGCTTTAGCGATAAATGCTACTTTATCCATGTCAGGTCCGCTATTAAGCGCTATAGGCATGCCCCAAATTGAGTTAAAAGCCCAGCTATTAACATTGTTGATAGGTATCCCTAGCCTTATATGGGCTGCACAAGAATCGGTATTGACAGTAGCATGGACTGTTTTAGGCACATATATTCTTAGGCTAGTTTTATTAGTCGTGGCAACACTTAGAGTTTTAGAGGCTAAGCCTTATTTGCTGATGACGATAATTATTATGCCTTTAATATTAGGAAGCTTCCTGTACGGATTTTCCTGGTATATAGGGCAGTTTTCATATTTACAGATATATCCTAGAGCCCTAAGGCTGGTAGTAATTGTTTTCGCTTGTGCAATTACGTATCCAATATTGTTGTTGTGTTGCAGAAAGATGATTGTTAGGGGAGCTGTTAAAGAGTTTTTAAAATCCATTCGTAACAAGTTGCCTGAAAGGTTTTTTAAACTAACAGGATTGCCAATATGAACTCAAAATGTAAGCTGGTCGTTGTGACTATGATGACCCCACATGGTGAAACAGGTGTTCAAACGCACTTTAATGCAATTCTCAACGAAGCAGCTAAACGTGGGGTAGAAGCATATTTAGTTCACCCCTATAGTGAAGATGTATTGGTTGCTAGAAAAATTGCTGGCGCAATAGCTAAGCTATTCAGAGTACTGAATAAGGAATGGATGATTTTATGGAATAGGTGGACGCACTATTTGCTAATTACACATCTTCTCAAACGGCAACTTAAGCAATGTCCGGGCGAGATAGTGATGTATGCTCAGGACACATTAAGTTGTAGAGCTGCGTTAGCCTCAAAAGGGCCAGGACATAAGGTGGTTACTGTGGTGCATTTCAATATCTCCGAAGCTCATGAAGCTCTTACGAAAGGACAAACAATTGAAGGGGGGCCGCTATATAACCACCTACAAAAAAGTGAAAGAGAATCGCTTCCGTATGTTGATAAGATTTTGTTTGTTTCAAACTTTATGCAGACGGAGGTAAAGCTCAGGCTGCCGTTAGTAAACTCCATACCAAAGGTTGTAATTGCCAACTTCATACAAGACCAAAGTTCAGTAAAACACAAATCCGAACTACAAGGAGATCTAATTACCATAGGAACATTGGAAAAACGCAAAAATCAAATATTCATATTGAAAGTCCTAGCTAACGCTCACGCTCGAGGCCACAAATACAAGCTAACGATTATTGGAGATGGTCCAGACCGAATAATGTTACAAAACAAAGTGTTGGAACTCAATCTGGAAGATAGTGTTACTTTTTTGGGTTTTCAATCTAACGCTTCTAAGTATATGCCTGGGCACCGCCTATATGTGCATTCTGCAATAATGGAAAATTTAAGCATCACGCTGATAGAGGCTTTGTCGAATTCGTTACCTATCATCGCGCCAGCAGTTGGCGGAATTCCAGAAATTTTTAGTGAAGGTGAGCAGGGCTACTTTTGGCCCCTGGATGATGAGGAGGAGGCAACGAACATACTGTGCTCCGTTTTGGAGAATAAGTCTGATTATGCAAAATTTGCAGCACAAGCGCGCGTTAAGTTTGTCGAAAGCTTTTCAGAGAACATATTGGCGTCAAGATGGATAGACGAATTGACTAATACCTAAGGCTTTTAAACTTTAAAATTTGTTTCGAGAAATAATGAATATAGGGATTGTAGGCCCAATAGCGACTGAGTATGTTGCTGATTTTTTAGCGACTAACACTGATAACCTGCCTCGAGGATACCCTGGTGCACCGCTTATGGGGGTTCTGATTGGTCAATTACTAAAGCAAGGACACAAGGTTTCAGCTTTTACAACAGACTCTTCGCTTTATGCGTCCGGAGCCACAGTAAAAGCAAGTGGCCCAAATTTTGATTTTTATATTTGCCCTTCCCGTCCTCGAGCCTGGCGATTTAACAGCTATCGTTTGGGCCGCGCTATTGATGGTTTTGCATACGAGATTCAACAGCTAAAAAATGCAATTAAATTAGCGAATCCAGAAATTGTTCATGCCCATTGGACTTATGAATTTGCTAATGCAACTATTAAAGCGGGAAGGCCTCACCTAATTACCTGTCATGACGCTCCAGCAGTAGTGTTTCGCTATACGCGCAGTCTATATCGGGCAATTCGTTATCTTGTGGCTCGCCAAGTATTCCGTAACGGAAGTTATTTTACTACGGTGTCTACTTATATGGCTTCATCATTACGGAATTACGTAAAAGATGATATTGAAGTCGTCCCAAATCCGCTGGCTGATTATGTCTTGGAAAAAGGTGCTCCTAGGGCGCGACCCGAAACAAGACGTATTGGGTTAATTTGCAATGGTTGGGATTTGCGAAAAAATCCGAAACCGGCATTAGAAGCCTTTGCAAAGTTGCGATGTCGCCAGCCCATTGCAGAGCTACATCTCTATGGCGTAGATTTTGAAGTTGGTGGGCATGCTCAAACTTGGTGTATCCAACAAGGATTGAATTCGGGGATGGTGTTTCATGGTGTGACGCCCCATAAACAACTCATTGAGCAATTAGAACAGCTAGATTTGTTACTGCATCCCGCTCTTGAGGAGTCATTCGGTGTAGTTATTGCCGAAGCGATGGCATTAGGACTGCCGATAGTTGCGGGGCAAAATAGTGGAGCCGTGCCTTGGGTTGTAGGGAGTGAGGGGGTTATGGATATTGATTGTTGTGCGGTTCTAACGGACGTATCTGATTCACTCAAGATTTCAGCTGCATTAGATGAGGTGTTTGACGAGGGTTATTTAAAACGCTCGTTGGCTGGTTATTTACGTGCCCGTAAAATGTTTTCTCCAAAAGCGGTCACAGACTCTTATCTGGCAATATATAAAAGGATATTGCTTGGTTCTGTAAACGAATAGGTGTAATGCAGAAAATGTATATGTTTATTGAAAAATTAATTCTGTTTGCAATACGTGTAAAACTTTTTATTTTAAAGCGGTGTTGGAATTATTCAGGTAGGATTTATTTAAAAGCGATTGGCGTAATTACTGCTGGCCCTCCAATGCTTTATGGTTACCCTGTTATCACTTTAAAACCAAAAAGTAAAATAATCTTGGGTGAGGGGGTTGTGCTTTGCTCGGATTCGCGTTTTACTGATTTAGGTGTGTGTCGGCCTGTCGTTATTCGCACTTTGAGACCGGGAGCGCTCGTCTCAATTGGTAATAATACCGGGCTTAGCGGAGTGGCAGTATGTGCCGCGATTAGTGTCGAAATAGGTTCTGAATGCTTGTTGGGGGCTGATGTACAAATATTTGATACTGATTTTCATCAAGTGGCTGCAAATAATAGGCGATTCAATAAATCCCCTGAAAATGTTAAATGCGCACCAGTTATCATTGAGAATAACGTATTTATTGGTGCGGGAAGTAAGATTATGAAGGGAGTGAAAATTGGAAGCAATAGCGTAATTGGAGCCGGTTCAGTTGTTACTAGAGATATACCTGAAAACTCTATTGCAGCAGGTAACCCAGCTAGGGTGTTAGGGCGGGTTTGTTAGTAATGATAGAATATAAAGTCGCGATTTTATTTGTTAATTATTGATTATTATGTTGATAATAATGCAAAATGCTATAGAGATTATGCTGGTGTGTTTGAAGGCAGGGAGTTATTTTGATTACACAATTTAGGTTCAGATCACTAACGTTTTTTGTATTATGTACATATATTTTCTGGGGTTCTTTTGGATTAGATATTACGCTGAATCCGGATGCATTAAGATTTCCGTTGCATAGGTATTTTATAGCTCTAACAGTATTCGTATTTCTATTTAATTTTCAATCTGTTTTGATGGTCTGCGCTAAAAACAAAGTCTTACTGCTGTTGATATTTTATGTTCTTCTTACGGCGTTATGGGCCAATAATCCATCTGATATATTAAAAACCTTTACATATTTATTGGCAGTTACAATCATAACAATAATGGCTGCGTTGGCGTCAGTTGATAATAGAGTAACTTTAATTAGATGGATGTTTTGGTTATTTTTGCTATTGGTTTTGGCTAGTATTGCTGTAGGTATCTACTATCCTAGGGTTGGGATAAATCTAGTAGACTTTGGTAAGCCTCGATGGATAGGTATTACTAATCATCCAAATGCAATGGGTGTGCAAGGCTTAGTATTGATATGGTTGTCTGTAAATCTATTTTTCATGTGCAAGAGCAAACTTGAAAAGGTTATTATTATGTTTGGAGCATGCGCTGCATTTTATGCGATGATCAAAGCGGACAGTATGACTAGTTTGATTACATCGTTAGTCTTGATAGGTTATGGCTCTTATCTGTATTTGTTTAAACGGGCGAGTATTTCAATCAAGGTAGGTATTGTTTTTGTTTGTATATTAAGTGCTTTCTTTATGACAGTTTTTTATATTAGTACATCAGAATTAACAAGTGTGGCTGCAGAGTCAACAGATAGAGATACTTCTTTTACAGGGCGTAGTCTTTTGTGGAAAAGGTCTCTTGCATCACTATCAGATCATTATGTTTTTGGATATGGGTTTGATGAGCTTGAGCAATTAACTAGAAAATATCGTCTACAAATGTCACATTTGCACAATGGGTATGTTGAGACATTAGTTAAGGGTGGCCTTGTTGCTATTCTCCTGTTAGCAATACTGTTAATAAAAACATTTATTAACCAATTAAAAATAAAGGATCAAAAAGATTTTATCTTATTAAATACTGGCTTGGTTATGATTTTGCTGCATAATGTCACCGAAACATCAATGTTAAGGGGTTTAAGCACTTTAAGTATACTGGTAACCTTTATCGTTGTAACCACTAGCGTAGCCGCAAAATAATATACCTTAAACAACAGGATAATAACTATGCGCATCTGGATATGCATTCCCGTATTTAATCGTGTTGATTTTACATTGAGATGTCTTTCTTCATTGAATATGCAGACATTTCAAAATTTTACATTGATAATTTGTGACCATGGATCTACTGATGGAACTACCTTAAAGATAACGACTGAATATCCAAATGCCGTTGTTATTAATGCCGATGATAGTTTATGGTGGACTGGTGCTATTAACCTTTGCGTTAAGTATGTTTTAGAACATGCTGGGCGAGACGATTATCTGCTAACTTTAAACAATGATAATGAATTGCCGGAAGACTATTTGGAAGAGCTCTCGATCTATTCGAGGAAATACCCTCATGCAATATTAGCTTCGGCAAAGTATGATATTGTCACAGGTAAACTCGTAGCCGAAGGGCATTGGCAAAGCTGGATTACAGCCAAAGCCAACGTTGTAACCTTTGAAAAGGATCATTTGCCTGGAGATGAAAATGTGATCGCTGTGAATCACACATCAGGCAGGGGGGCAATGTTTCCTATCGAGGTTTTTCGAAAACTCGGTTTATACGATGAGGTGCATTTACCACATTATGGTGCGGATTATGATTTCAGTCATAAGGCTATGCGCGCCGGATTTCCAATTTACGTATGCAAAACCTGCCGGGTAATGGCTCATGTCGATGCTACTGGAATGACTGCAGTTCGTAATAGGTTTTCTCTAAAAGGCTTTATCGATTATCTAACCAGTACAAAGTCACCAGCCAATATCAAAGTGCATTGGTGGTACGGTTGGAATAATTGCCCGAAAATATTATTTCCAACTTATATAGTGTTGGATATTGGAAGGGTAATTGGCAGTTACTTCAAATATTTCTTACGCCAAAAAGCCTCTAATATTTGATATTCGATATGATAACTGTCGTCATTCCTTTATATAACAAAGCCTCGTCTATCAATCGTGCCGTTGCTTCGGTTTTAACTCAAACTATATTCGATTGGGAGATGGTTGTTGTAGATGACGGATCGAATGATAACGGGGCTGAATTGGTTGAGGCTTTTAATGACAGCCGTATTCGATTATTTAAACAAGCCAACGCTGGTGTTGCTGCTGCGCGTAATAAAGGTGTTGAATTGGCAAAAAATGATTTCTTAGCATTTTTAGATGCCGATGACTACTGGGCTCCAACCCATCTTGAAAACTTGCAGCTGCTCATTATGCAATACCCGCGAGCCGCTTTATATGGAACTGCTTATTTTAGAGTCGGTGGTGATGGCATAGCCAAAAAAAGCGAATATCGTAATCGCACTGGTGATCAAGATCAACTATTGATTACCGATTATTTTGCTGATGTGGTTGAATTTGGTCATTTTGTTTTCACCTCATCAGTTGCTATTAAACGCTCTTGGTTTATGTTGGTAGGCGGGTTCCCTCTGGGCATAAAATCTGGTGAAGATACGCTGACTTTTGCTCGATTGGCTTGCGCTGGTGAGGTGGCGTTTTCAAAATTGGCGACGTCATATTATATGCTTCCCCCGGTCGCTATCGGTGAAAGACAGAACTACTTGCGTCGTCCCCAGTGTCCAGATTATGTGGGAATAGAGTTAATAAAATTATTAGAAAAAACGCCAAGATATAAGTCTAGCCTTCGTCGATATTTAGCTCACTGGTATCGGATTAGGGCAATGATGTTTCTGGAGTTAAACGAACGATTATATAGTTTTCCTGAATTGTGGAAGGCAATACGATTTGATCGAATTACTCTAAAGGATATTTTGTGCTGTTTTTTGCTTGTACTGCCGCTCGCTATTAGGCGACGTGCTCTTGCAAGAATACGGAAGTTGCGTGGTCGCGTTTAGCTAGGATTATTGAATAAAAGGCGATGTTCATTTTAGTGATGATATCAATTAAATATAAAATGCTATCAGGTATATGAAAATAGTTATCTTCCAGCCAATGCTGAAACAGTACCGTGTGCCGTTGTTTGATAATATGGGGGTGTTATTGACGGAACAAGGTCATGAGGTAAGAGTTGTCTGTGGTACTCCGCCTGCAAATGAGGTTAGAAAAGGAGACAATATAACTGCTAGTAAAGGGATTTGTATTGTTGAAAAAAGCAATTGGTTTTTAAAAGGGAAATTGCATTTTTTACATCATGCGCTATCGCATATTTTATGGGCCGATTTGATTATTACCGAACAGGCTAATAAACATATTCATAATTACCTTCTCATAGTGTTTCGATTTTTGGGGTATAAAAGATTCGCTTACTGGGGGCATGGGCAGAATAGGCAGGGTAATCCTCGGAGTTTGGCAGAAAAAATGAAGAAAATACTGTCAACTCAATGTGATTGGTGGTTTGCTTATACACAAGGTGTAGCCAACTATATGATTGAGCTGGGTTATCCGGCTTCAAAGATTACCGTGTTAAATAATAGCATTGACACATCGGAGTTTAAAGGGCAGTTGGCTCAGCAATCTCTTAAGAATGTAGCGGAATTTAAGAATAAATTAGGCATTGATGATAACGCCAGAGTCGGTATTTATTGCGGAGGACTTTATTCTGATAAAAAGCTTGATTTTCTATTAAAATCAGCCGCTAAAATCAAACAACTAAATCCAGAGTTTGTGCTGTTGATTGTAGGCGATGGCACAGATAGATCAATGGTGGAAATATTCATCCAAACACATCCATTCGTTAAATATCTGGGGCCTTTATTCGGTGAACAAAAGGCGTTGGCTTTTAGATCGTCAGAATTGTTCCTGTGTCCCGGTCTGGTCGGCTTGGCTGTTTTAGATGCCTTTACTGCTTCATTGCCGTTGATTACTAGTAATATACCAAATCATAGCCCTGAGATAGAGTATCTCAGGCAGGGGTATAATGGATTAATAACAGAACATAATGAAGAAGATTATTCTGAGGCTGTTGCAGGCATTCTTGCGAATGCCGATGAATTGAGCAGGTTAAAAGAAAATTCGCTAGAAAGTAGTCGTCAATATTCAATTGAGAATATGGCTTCAAATTTTGTCGAAGGTATTCACGCATATTTTAATATTAATGCGTAATCGTGCTTGCGAGGAGCGTTCAAAATCGCCTTGATGAAAAACTGTTTTGACTGATGGGTTACTCCCCCTAGCCCATCCTTTCGACGCGGGCGAAGGTATTTTTAAGTTTTTATATATTTCCTTTCCACTATTGTTCGAGTATTTCGATGAAAGTTTTGTTAATTCATAATCGCTATCAACAAGCTGGTGGAGAAGATAATGTGGTGACTGCCGAGGCCAATTTGTTGGCAGAACATGGTCAAGAAGTAAAATTATGGTGCGTCGATAATAAGGATTTGCCGTCAGGATTAAGTGGCAAAATAAGTACTGCGATATCCACGAGTTATTCTGCGGATAGTTTGGCGACTGCGAAGGACTATTTACGCAGACTTAAGCCCGAAGTGGTGCATGTGCATAATTTCTTTCCGCAAATCACCCCGTCCATATACGACGCATGCATATCTGAAGGTGTTCCAGTAGTGCAAACGCTACACAATTACCGTCTTATTTGCCCCGGTGCCATGCTGATGAGGGAGGGCAAAATATGCGAACAATGCATAAGGGGTACACCTTATCAGGCCGTCTGGTATAGGTGCTATCGGGGTTCAAAGCTCGGTAGTTTGGTGGTCGCGCATATGGTGGCAAAGCATCGTCAGAAAGGTACTTGGTCGAATAAGGTCAACCGCTTTATTGCGCTAACGGATTTTGCCAAAAGCAAATTTGTTCAAGCCGGCTTTCCACAGGATAAGATCGTGGTAAAGCCTAATTTTCTTCATGATCCTTACGCGGGTATAAACCGACTTGCTAGAACTTACCCGGGCTTTGGGTTATTTGTAGGTCGCGTCAGTGAGGAAAAAGGCATCAAAACTTTGCTGAAAGCCTGGTCTGGGTTGGAAGGGGATGCAGTGTTAAAGGTTGCTGGTAGTGGTCCTTTAGAGGGCTTACTGCATGGTAAAAATAACATTATGGTTTTAGGCCGACAAAATGCATCAGAAATTAGTCTACTAATGCAACAGGCGGCGTTTTTGGTTTTGCCTTCAGAATGGTACGAAGGCTTTCCGTTGGTCTTGGTGGAGGCTCTTGCTCATGGATTACCGATCCTGGCATCAAGATTGGGAAGTATGGCAAACATCATTGAAGACGGTAAAACAGGAGTGTTGTTTACTCCGGGTGATGCAAAAGATTTAGCCGAGAAAGCTAAATGGTTGTTAGAACATCCCAAACAAGTTGAACAGCTTGGTGAAAACGCTAGGCATGTTTTTCTTGATAAATATACCTCCGAGCAAAATTACGCCGAATTGATGGCTATTTATGAGGCAGTGCAATGATAGTTAACGGCGAATACGCATGAAAACCAGAGAATTATATTTGGACTTTATTAGAGGGATAGCCATTTTGCTTGCAATGGGATGGCATTTTAACAACACAGACACCGGTATACGGCTGTTAGATTATCTGCTAATACCTGGCCGAGTGCTGGGTTGGGCTGGTGTCGATTTGTTTTTTGTACTCAGTGGATTTTTGATCGGAGGACTTATATTTAATGAATATAAAAAGACCGGAGGCTTTCGGGTTGGGCGATTTTTGATTAGAAGGGCGTTTAAAATATGGCCTATTTTATATGTGTATCTAATGTTGCTGATCATTAGTGGTCGCTATCCTTGGGAGTCGTTTCTGCTTCAAAATTTATTCCATGTGCAAAATTATTTTCTTACGCCTCTTGCGCATCTATGGAGTTTAGCCGTTGAAGAGCATTTTTATTTGCTTTTTTCATTTTGTCTTTTGATATTGACTAGGTCGAAAGCTAAAAGCATGAGGGTATTTTTAGTTATTATTCCTTTAGTTATGTTAACTTGCCTTTTGCTTAGATTTGCGGCGTATTCTTATCCGGTTGATCTCGATAAAATTTATATCCAGACCCAGTATAGAATTGATGCTTTGGCATTTGGAGTAGGGTTGGCTTATATAAAAACATTTGATCAAGATAAATTTGAAACTTTGGCTAAAAATAAAATAATTTTGGCGGCTATACTATTCTTAGGTATTACTATTCTGGCTTTGTTCCAAGAAGATATTTATTTTAAGGTAACAATACGCTATACGATAACCTATGTAACGGCAGGGGTGATGCTATTGTATTTTTATCGCCTTAAGTTTGTTTCTGAAAGAAACTTTGTGGTAAAGGGAATTGCTTGGATAGGGGTATACTCTTATGCAATGTATGTTTATCAATTTGTGGTAATGAGGGTGGTAGAGGCACTATTGAAAAAGCTTCAAATTACCGATCTCCCTGTTGTAACCGATTTAGTGATAAAGTATGGTGGAGCTATCATGTTAGCCGTTGTACTTACAAAGCTAATTGAAAGGCCGTTTTTATCGTTGCGCGAGAGGATGTTTCCCTCCTACGCTGGTAGTTAGATGTCCTTTCGTAAAATAGATTAATGTATTACAGTGATATACTAGATCCGTTAGATGCCAACTTTTTGTGCTCGATATTGTATATGAGGGTGGCTAAAATAGTCTATGTTCTAATGAATTGGTTTTATTAATTGCTTGCAGCTACTTTGGGTGACTTTCGGTCATTTGTTATAAACAAATAGCCTGAGAGTTTTCGGAAATATTTTTAATTTGACTGCTATTAAAGAATTGGTCTATATGTTTAAAGCTATTGCTTTATTAGGCCGATGTCGTTAGATATTGCCTCGAAACCAATTTTACTGATAGGTGATTCTGGGCAAAACGTTATAGAGTTTCCTGTGATTTTGTAGCATGGATCGGCGTTTATACTGCCATTTTCTAATCCTTCTGCCATCCATTCTTGCCAGGATGCTCCATTACGTTTTGCTACGCTATCTAGAATGTTGTAATCGATGGTAAGTTGACTGCTAGTACTCCAAACTAAATTATTGGCTAATGAGTTAGTTTGTTTCGGTAGAAGATAGTGCAAGGCAGGTCTTAAATTCTTAGTTGATATGACTACATTTCGCCTCAGAATATTGCCTTCAGGCCAAGTTTCATTTTGCATGGTTGCGCCAAGCTTGGGATATTTCTTTGACCAAGTTTGGTTTTTAAATGGGACTTCAGACAGGCGTTTCCTATTTTCATTCCAGTTATAGTTTGGCCAGCGATTATCAATCCATAGGCCATAACTATCTGTAATTATAAAATTATTTTCAATAATATTGTCGCGCCCTCCTCCAACTAAAATTGCGGCGAAGCCAGCATTATTAAATATATTGCCAGTGATGTTAAAGCCGCTGACTGCATCGTCAAGATAAATTCCCCGAGCGCCGTCTGGGCTTCCATAAACGACACTATCTTTCGAAATATCAACGCTTTTAAGGCCGTAGCCAAATATGTCATGAATGCTATTATTGCGTATAATATTTCCGCGATATGTCCAATCTCTTCCTGAGTATATGGCACCACAGTCTGATGCTTGCTCGCATACATGATGAACTTCGTTCTTTTCAAGAAAGTGATCATTGCCACCTATCAATATTCCTGTCCCAGGCCCATGTTCAACTAGATTGTGCGTTATCCTAGTACCAACACCGGAGGCTTCGATCCCTGGAGTGTATGTGAATATTATTCGCCCGAAGTCATGGATGTAATTGTTATGAACAATATTATTGGATGATTCCAGGGTTTTCCTGTCTCCGCCTTCTAGTAGAATCGCCCCTTCCCCGGTATCATATATATGACTATTTGAAATAATAATGTTATTGCTATTATTGGACTCTATGCCTCTACCTGCGGCGTTATTAATTACAATGTTATCAAATGTTAAATGGTTGGCCTTATTTATATTAATTGCAATATCCGTGCTATTACTAAATGTAATGTTATTGAAGCTTATATAGTTTGCGCTGTTGATAACCAATAGGTTTCGGATTGTCGAGACTTCAATCTGAAATGGTTCATAAGTATTTGGAGGAATAAAAGATATGTTATCAATAAGTTTGTTGTAAAACCATTCCCCTGGTGCGTCGAGCTCTGAAAGAATATTTTGTAAATAAAATCTTCTTCCACTTTCCAGCGGGTAGTTTGTTTGACTCTTGAGGTTGATCTGGTTCTCATGGGCTTCTGATATGGCTATATATTGATCAAACCAGTCATTGCCAGGCATTATATGGACTTGTGCGTCAGTGATGTCATTTGCCAAAGGAGGGATTTTTTCTAAGCTACTGAAGCTGGTGTTTTTATTTAAAGGTACTTTAATATGAGCCCAATCAGTGTTTGGCCATCTAGCAATATGCATTGGTTTCTGATTAACAAAAAGTTCAAATCCTACTATGCTTCCTTGTTTGCGATAGTTTTGCAAATATTTAATCTTATCTAGATTTAACCCAGCAGTTGGGCAGTTCCAAACTTTATCGTCACCCTTAGTGCAATTTTTTAAAGCTAAACCGCCACTTATAATTACAGAGCCGTTTTCACCTATCCAATGAATTTCTCGGTCATGGAAGCCGGAGTCTCTAATATCAAATGATAAAGGTTGTGGCAGAGTATAAGTTCCAGGCTGAATATGAACCGTTATAGTTTCATTGAAAAGACTATTTTTCTTTAAGTCTCTTATGGCTTGTTGGGCTCGAGCAATAGTTCGAAAAGGGCCTGCAGAACCTAATTCGTTTGCTGTAACAGTTAATCCATTTGCTTGATCATTCCCCGATATGGCTACGTATATGTCATATGAATTAGCTGCGTTTGATATGCAAAATAAAGCTATGATTGAAATAAAGGGTGGTTTGCATTTTCTCATATTGACGTAAAGTTATTTTTAATAGCCGATAAGCGATATGGAGTATTGAAAGCAGAGACGTAGTACAAAATAAGCTAAGGGTCGATTTATGTCCAACTTATAGTTGTTCAGTAGTTACTCAAGTATCTCGACCATTCACTATTGCGAGCATGCGAGTTAAAAATTTGAAATAAGTCTACCTTTTATAATATTTGGCTTCATTTGTAATGAAGCCAAATATTTTAGCGATGAATTTGATAATCAAAAAATAGTTGGTGGTTTAAATAGATCTTTTTAGACTTTTTACGGATTTACTGTTGCTTAGTTACCTAGTTAATTAAACCTATTCCAGCAGGTATTGGTTGATAGCCAATCTGGTATGCAGGCGAATTGGTACAGGAAAGTGTAATTGTTTTAGTAGATATGTTGAAGCATGGGTCCGCAATTATGCTATTCGTTTCAAGTCCGTAACTCAACCATTCATTCCATGTGGCGTTGCTTTTCACAGCTACTCCTTGGCCTTTGTCCAATATATTGTAATCTAAGCGTACACTTTTGTTTGTGCTCCATACAATATTGTTGCCTATGTTATTAGATTCGTGAGGCATTCGATACTGTAAAATGCTCCTATTTGCGCTTGTCGAAATCATGACGTTACGTTGGATTGTGTTACCTTCCGGCCATGTGTCATTAGACATGGTTATTCCTAGGGCTGGATATTTTTTCAACCAAGTAGGGTCATTAATAGGCATGGTAGTCAAGCTATCTCTAGGTAATGTCCAATCAAAATAAGATCCACGAAAATCTACTAAAACTGCATATTTATCAGTTTTAATAGCATTGTTTTCTATTCGATTATCACGGCCTCCACCTAACTGTATGCCTATTAGGCTTATATTGTATATGATGTTGCCAAATATATTCGCGCCACTTGCTGCATCATCAAGATAAATTCCACGAGCACCATCATTAACATATTCTATAAAATTTTTATCTAAGTTTAATGTGGCTGCGTTTAACTGGTAGCCAAATATATCATGCACACTATTATGTCGAATAATGTTGCCTCTATAAGTCCAATCGCGCCCATATAAATATATCGCACCGCAGTCGCCACTTTGTAAGCATACTTGAGTAATTTCGTTTTTTTCAACCAAATGATCATTGCCAGAAATGGTTATACCGGCACCGTTACCGGATTCTACAAGGTTATTTGTTACTGTGACACCTACACCATTTAGTTCAATAGCTGGTGAATTCGTTAGTAAATTGATATCGTAATCATAGATATGCGTATTCTGTATTTGATTACCAGATGCTGTTAAGGTAGGTCTATCTCCTCCAGAAAGTAAAACTCCACCTAGCCCCGTGTCATGTATTTTACAATTAGAAATAATTGTGTCGGTGCTATTCCAAGCATAAATACCTTTTCCCCCTACATTGCTTACTTCTATATCATTTAACTTTATATTCTCTGCATCATTTATAGAAATCGCTGAGCCGACACTATGTTTAAGTGTAATTCCATTGAAATTTAGATGCTTTGAAAGTCTAATATTAATAATATTTGTTGTGGTGGAAATTACTATTTGTTTAGGATTTGTACCAAGGGGGGGGATAAGTTGGATACGCGAGTTTTGTTTATCGTAATACCATTCTTCACTGACATTTAATCCAGACTGGAAGTTTTGTAAATAAAATCGTCTCCCGCTGGCTAGCTTTTGTTCAGTCTCATTCGATAATTTTATTATGTTATTAATAGGGTTAATGTTTGTGACTCCAATATATTCATCGAAATGATCGGAGCCAGCAAATATATGTACTTGCGTATTACTTAGGTCTCCTGTGAAATTTGGAATTGCTTCGATTACGCTAAAGTTCGTATTTTCATCTAACGGCTTTTTAATGTGTGCCCAATCTTTGTCAGGCCAGCGGGCTGGATGCATTCGATGTTCGTCTATAAAAACTTCAAAGCGGGTTGTAACTTCATCCATGCGCCCAATATTTTCTGGCATTATGCTTGAGATAATTGAATTGTTGACAGGGCAGTTAATGATCTGGGTAGGATTTGTGGGATCAAATTTTTGGCAACCATTTAATACAATACCTCCTGATAGCACTGAGGTTCCCTTTTCACCCAACCAAGTAATTTCCTGCCCAGGTAAGCCAGAGTCTCTATCGTCTAATTCCAGCGCAGACTGCAGTTGGTAAGTACCTTTGCCGACATGTACCGTAATCGCTTCATCAAATTTTCCCGTTGCTTTTAATTGCCGAATGGCGTTTCGGGCGCGAGTTAAGGTTTTGAAAGGCCCGGTTTTGGTCCAGAAATTGACGCTGGGGGACAGGCCATTCAGCTTGTCGCTGCCCGAGGGTGACACGTAGAAATCCTTTGCCGCCGCTGCCGAGCAGAACGTCGCAAAGGTTAGGGTAATGACAAATTTTATAAACATAATTTTCTCCTTTTATTAACTCATGCTCCAATAGCCTGACAGACCACGGAATACAGTCAGCTAATTCAGTTAATATTTGAGGGGTAGTGTTCCGGTCCTTGGTTACGAAGATACTTGGAAATTGTTTCAGAATTGGGTCAACTGCGGGCTAGTCCATTCAGCTTGCATCGCCAACACGGAATCAATACTAGCAGCTCTTTTCAATAACGAAATAGGTAACCTCACGAATACCGCTTTTTCAACTGCAGTCAGGGTGTAATAAATTTTGACGAGCCAAATTGGTGCGCTGGGCTAGCATCTGAACTAAAGCGCGCCGTTCTGACATGCTGTTGAAACGTGTTGGTAACAGCCTATCTCGATAGCATGTGTCGACAATGGCGTTTTATGTGCCCATCCAAACTTATATCGGGGGCCTCTAAAAATCCCTTTTCCTACGTAATCGCAGGACATAAAGGAGAGGGTGAGGGATGAACATATTTCATATTTAATTCCCTCATTCCAACCTTCTCCCGGAGGGAGTAGGAGATTTTTTAATTTTTAAAGGCTCCCTATAGCTATGTGCCACCAGTGATTACATTCGTCAGGTTTGGCGAGAGTGGTGTTGTTGATGCGTGCATCAAGCCAACTGTTTCGAATTATAAGCGGATGATATTGGTGGCTAGGTACAGCCTAAAACATAATGGTTTGATAACCAAGCCATTTTTTTATTTTAATTAAATCTTAATGGTGTGCCTAAGCCTGCTTCATAGGCTGTTCTGGACGATGTGTGAGCATTCATAGATAGCTCGTAGGCACGCTACAGGCCTTGATTGGTAACGCCGGACGCTTTGTGGGTACCGATGAAGCGTCTGGGGTTACCGCCAAGAACTTTGTCGGCACCGCTGAGCCTTCTGTGGGTACCGCCAGATGCTTTGTGGGTGCCGATGAGTCTTCTGTGGTTGCCGCCAATTGGTTTGTCGGCAACCATGAGTTAGTCGTGGGTGCGGACGCGACATTTAGCCGCACCAGCAACGGCTTGTAGTGCTTCTTAAAATGTATATAGAATTAATTAAGCCGTTAGATTTATGCCGTCGATTTTGGTTGGCTCTACGGTGAAGTCTGCCGCGTCGATGTCTGTGCGGTATTGCGTTTTTTAAGCGTCTAAAAATCCCTTCTCCTCCCGCGCCTACCGGGCATAACGGAGCGGGCTAGGGTGAGAAGGCAATAAGCTAGTGTTTTATATACCCTTATCCTAACCTTCTCCTTTATGCCCTGCGGGTACTGGGGGAGAAGGGACTATTTCGGTTTTTTACGACATCCCCCTAGAGTGAGAAGGCTGTTTCTTAAATTTTGAGGTTTCCTCTCGTAACAATATGGAGAATTGAAAATGGCTAAATCCGATTACTTTCCACATCCAGATAGCGATTTATTGATTTGGCATGATCGTTTTAAGGTCAATCTCGCCGCGCGTCAGGCTGAATTTGGTTTATCCTCCGAGGATATTGCCAGTGTCGATAGCGATAACCAGGAGTTACATACCAAGATCGGCGAAGTAAATGCCGCTTCAGCGGCAGCAAGGCATGCCACGGCAGCTAAAACTGCCAGTCGCAATAATATCGAAAGCCGAGTGAGAGCTTTAGTCAGGCGAATCAAGGCGCATCCGGCTTATTCCGATGCTTTGGGTAATTTGCTCGGCATTATAGGCTCGGAAGATACCACCAAGCTTAACGACGCTAAACCGGTTTTGACCGGTGTAGATCAAACGGGCGGCGTGGTGGTTCTCAATTTTGTTAAATCCAAGAGCGACGGTATCAATATCTATTGTCAGCGCGAGGGGGAACCGGAGTTTGTGTTTTTAGCCAGGGATACGATACCGCCGTATATCGATAACCGGCCTTTACTGGTTGCCGGCAAGCCGGAATTGCGCCGCTATACAGCGGTTTATATCTTGAAAGACGCCGAGGTTGGTCAATATAGTGATGAGCTGGTGGTTAATTGTGCACCTTGACCGCGTTGGTTTGCGGAGCGCTTTAGCAATGGCCGCGCTCCTTAAACTTATAGGGGGCTGCGAAAAATTTAATATCTCCTGCTCCCTCAGTACCCGCAGGACATAAAGGAGAAGGTTGAAGTTAGGGGATTAAAGTCAATTATTTGATCCCCTCACCCTAGCCATTTCTCGGAGTGAGAGGGAACTATCATGGTTCAACTTACGTTAACGGCTTTTCCGCAGGCGGAATGCAGGCATGCTTGATTGATACCTCGTTGATTTTGGCGAATTGGTCTGCTCTGAATTGACTCTGGAGGTAAATATAGCGATGCTAAGGGTGACAAAATTAAAAACATCACTTTTCAATTAACCGCCCGATGGAGCACGGAATGCAAGCAATCAAGTCAGTAGATATTTTCGGAATACGCTTCCCTATCCTGGATTACGAGCTTACGTTACAACTATTTCAGGAGTGGATCGCCAGCGGCCAAGCTCATCAGGTGTGTATCGCCAATGTGCATACCACCGTGGCCTGTCTCACCGATAGCGAATTGCGCGATATTTCCAACAAAGCCTTATCCACCATGGATGGCCTGCCTTTGGTTTGGTACGCCAAGCTGGTGCATCAAGCGCCGATTAAAACCCGAGTTTGCGGGCCGGACTTGATGTTGAAATGCCTGGATCACGGGCAGCAGTTGGGCTGGAGGCATTTTTTTCTCGGCGGCAAGGATGAGGTATTGACGGATTTGGTTGCCAACATCCGCAAGCGTTATCCGCAAGCCGAGCTTGTGGGCTGGCATTCTCCGCCATTTCGGCCCTTGTCCGCAGAAGAAGATCAACAATTGGTGGATCTGATCAACGCCGCCAGGCCGGATTTTCTCTGGGTGGGCTTAGGTGCGCCCAAGCAGGAAAAATGGATTGCGGCGCATCTGGATAGAGTGCATGTGCCGGTGCAATTGGGTGTGGGCGCGGCTTTTGATTTTCACTCAGGACACATCAAACGTGCCCCGCTGTGGATGCAAAAAAGCGGTTTGGAATGGTGCTATCGGATGGCTAAGGATAGGCGGCTGGTTAAGCGTTATTTTTCCACCAACCCGGTGTTTCTACTACGTTTTGCCTGGGATTTTTTGCAGATTAGAGTGTTGAAGCGCTCGGCGGTTACTTCTTGAAGGTCATCAACCAATGCGCTAAATAACCTCCAAAAAATCCCCCTTACTAAGGGAGAGAGCTAGAGTTAATACCGTTTAGTTAAGCCCCCTCTCCTGCTGGAGAGGGTTGGGGTGAGGAGAATAAATAAGGCAAAGAACTTTATTGATCCCCTCATCCCAGCCTTCTCCTTTATGCCCAGTGGGTACTGAGGGAGAAGGGGCTGCCCGTCTTTAAGTTAGGTGCAGTTGTCCAGAAGGATAGGGGACTTAACTATTTGTTTTATCACCGATTAGAAATCGATTTCACGTCCCTAGTCGTCACACCTTTATATAACTGCCGCGGCCGGCCGATTTTCAATTCGGGATCGGAGATCATTTCGTCCCATTGCGCGATCCAACCCACCGAGCGGGCCAAGGCGAAGATGGCGGTAAACATCTCGGTGGGGATGCCCAAGGCCCGCAACACGATGCCGGAATAAAAATCCACGTTGGGGTAGAGTTTTTTCTCTACAAAGTAAGGGTCTTCCAGGGCAATCCGTTCCAGTTCCATCGCCAGTTTGAACAGCCGGTCGTCGTTCAGATTCAATTCGTCCAGCACTTCGTGGCAGGTTTGCCGCATCAGTTTGGCGCGCGGGTCGTAGTTTTTGTAAACCCGGTGACCAAAACCCATCAAGCGGAATGGGTCGTTTTTGTCCTTGGCTCTGGCGACATATTCGCCAATTTTCGACACATCGCCGATTTCTTCCAGCATATTCAACACCGCCTCGTTAGCGCCGCCGTGTGCCGCACCCCACAGGCAAGCTATACCGGCCGCGACGCAAGCGTAAGGATTGGCGCCGCTGGAGCCGGCCAGTCGCACGGTGGAGGTAGATGCGTTTTGTTCGTGGTCGGCGTGCAGGATCAGGATTCTATCCAACGCTCTGACCAACACCGGATTGGCCAGATAATCTTCGCCGGGGTCGCCGTGCATCATGCGCATAAAGTTTTCCGCATAGCCCAGTTTGCGTTTGGGATAGATAAACGGCATGCCGATGCTGTATTTGTAGCACATCGCTACCATGGTCGGCATTTTTGCGATCAGGCGGATGGCGGAGATGTACCGGTCTTCCTTGCAGTTGATGTCCATCACTTCGTGATAGAACGCCGACAGTGCGCCGACTACACCCACCAATACCGCCATCGGGTGTGCGTCACGGCGGAAGCCGCTGTAGAATTTGATCAGCTGTTCGTGCACCATCACATGCTGGCTAATGGTAGTGACGAAGCCTTTCATTTCCGAGCCGTTGGGCAGGTCGCCGTTCAGCAGCAGATAACAGACTTCCAAAAAATCGCATTTTTCCGCCAGTTGTTCGATGGGATAGCCCCGATACAACAGTACGCCGGCGTCGCCGTCGATGAAGGTGATTTTTGACGTACAGCTGGCGGTGGAGGTAAAGCCGGGGTCGTAAGTAAAATGGCCGGTCTGTGCGTATAAAGACCGAATATCGATGACGGACGGACCCATGGTGCCGGGTGTGACCGGTAATTCGATTACGCGGTCTTGGTCTTCCTGTTTTAACGTCACTTTTTTATCAGTCATGTCAAATTCTCCGGAGAGCTAGCTGTTGAGAAGGGGATGGTTTGTATTCTATTGCAAATAGCGAATAAACACAGCTTTAGATCGGGATTGTTTACAATTTAACGAAAAACGAGGGCCTGATTGATGGATTTCGCGTTGCGCTACCCGGCCTAAGGGACTGGGATGGCAAATTTCGAGGATGGGTAGCGCAATGCGAAACCCGTTGCCTGCGCTGTCACAGTTGAGGGCGCAGGCGTCTTTGCAGACGTCAATGGTCTTGGCTATTCAAGACGTCCCGGAATCGCTAAAATTCTGGGGCAACTCGGTGTTTGCCTCTTCTGATGCTAGGCCCCCCCCTCAAGGGCGGTTTACAAAACCGTCCGCTCCAACAGCCAATAGGCCCCCATCAAGGCTACCATGGCCGAACAACCTTTCAAGAATTTCTCGGCAAATGCAGGCTTGTTGTTTAGCCACCAGATGATAGGCAACACCACCGATGCCACCGCGATTTGGCCGGTTTCTATGCCTAGGTTAAACGACAGCAAGGGCAATAAGATGCCGGTGTCGCCGCTGGAAATATTCATTTCCCGCAGCACACTGGCAAAGCCAAAGCCATGGATCAAGCCAAAGCCGAAGGTCAGCCATTGCCGGCCCTTGGGGTGGTCGCCGCGCATGATGTTTTCCACGGCCACATAAATAATGGTCAACGCAATAACAGGTTCGACGAAGCTGCTGGGTAGCTCAATGATGTTCAGCCCTGCACACGCCAAGGTGATGGAATGGGCGATGGTAAAGAAGGTGACGATCTTGATCGCCGGCCAGAAACTATGCGTGACTGCCAGCAAGGCAAACAGGAATAACAGGTGGTCGTAACCGGTGAGGATGTGCTCGATGCCCAGCTTCAAAAAATCGGCAAACGCGGAAAATCGGGAATCGTTTTGCGCCACGGATTGATCGGCAGGAGACAATGCCCATTGCAACTGGTCGTCGGCCCTGCTTAGCATTTTCTCGCTTAGCGTTTTACCGGCGGCGTCGCGCACCGTGACATACTGCTGATGCCCGTCAGGTAGCCAGGCCAATAACTTGGATTGCACCTGTAACTGTTGGTGCGGCACAGATTGAAAAATAAATTCGACATGGGCGTTGTTCTGTTCGTCGTAAACGACAGCCCCCGGCGCCACGGCTTGCACATCAACGCTATCAATATTAACCCGCAACTGCGCAGCCAGCATTTTGGCGATGTCCGGCTTGGCCGCTTCGCGCTCCGCGGCGCTGACTTCCGCATCCAGGTCGCTGTCCATCGGCGCAAAGGCTTCGATGTCTTGCAGGGCAAAGGTCAATTTAGCGATAACTTGGTCGGATTTGACAGTCACATCGATTGAGCTAAGGCCAGGGGCGTGCGCCGCTGCCCAGCCCGATGGCAGCAGCAAACAAACCAGCAGCAGGCATTGCCAGCAGGCAAACAGCCTAAGCATTTTCCATCCGCTCGTCATTAGGGCTGTTCCCCATTACCATTGATTTGCGCGGCTTTTCTACGTTTGTGCAGGTAAACCAAAAATCCCAGCACCAGCAGCACCAAGGCCACCACGCCACCTATTGCCACTAGTGGTAAATCGGCGCCCTGGGGATCGACACCCACTTCCAGCGCAATGCGGAATTTATCATCGTCTTCCATCGCTTCGCCGATCAACAGATACAGCACATAATCGCCGGTTTTATCCACATCGGCTTGTGCTTCTACCGCGCCTTTCGGATACAGCTTGGACGGGATTTCGGCGACTGTGCGGATTTCGCGCACATCATCCGGCGCTTTCTGGCCGGTTTTTTCCACTTCCACCAATTTAATGCCAATCGGCGTGGCGCGAATATCGCGGTCGATCAAATCGGCAGTGAAAAACATCTTGCCGGCTCTAGGAATTTTCTGACAAAACGGCACAAAAGCGGCTTTGGCGTCCGGAGCTTTATCGTTCTTATCCGGCTGCAAATACGCACTGAAATGTACGGCGTAAAAATCGTTGGCGATGATGCAGTCCAGGTCCGGGCGGTTGCCCAGCGCGTTGGATTGCTTATTGCTAAATCCGAGTTTGTCGCAACCGCTGAGTAACAAGACGCAGGCCATGAGCCCGGCGATAAAAAAGACGGGAAGTCGCTGAATATTCATAGAAATAAACCGATGGAAGAATGCAGACTAGGGTTTGACGGTAAATTCAAACTTACCGGTGACTATGTGAGTGTCCTCGGAAACCACGCGGTAGCGAATAGTGTAGGTGCCCGGCGCCAGTGTTGGCACGGTGGCGTAGATATTGGCGCCATTGGTCAGGCTTTGCGCGACATCGTGGTTATCCACACGCTTGCCGGTGCTATCGATGACGGCCAACGCTTTGTATTCGCTACGCACCGCATCGTTAAACCACAGATCGATTTGCTTGGGCGATTCGGTGACGGTCTCGTCCTTGGCGGGTTGCGATTTCACCAGAATCGCGTGCGCAAATACTGAGACCGGGCTGAATAACGCGAGCGCCAACAAGCCGGGTTTTATTATTTTTGTTATGTCTAACTTGGGCATGACCACCTCTTAAAGTATAAAAATCATTGTAAAACCGCCGCCGACCATTGCTTGCCGGCCGCTGTTTGCTCTAACCACATCGCCAACAAGCCAGTCGGTGTGGCGACGATACGTGGAAAGGTCGCCGAAGTGTTGGCGGATGATAGCAACTTGCTCGCCGACCAATGTTCGCCATTATCGACGGATTCCGAGACAAACACTTTAGAGCCTTCCGGCCCCAGCGCATCCCACACCGCGACTAAGCGCCCGGCGCCGAACACAATGTCCGCATGAAACGCGCCGGCTTCGCCCAGCCGTTGCGGCGGCGTCCAGCTTTTGCCGCCATCGGCGGACTGCATATGATACAGCCCCACCTGATTTTCCGCGCCGGTCCACACCAGGCTATGCAAGGAACCATCGCCGGCCACAGCCAGGCCGCCACCGTTATGCGGACAACCGTCGAAAATCCAGTTGAACTCACCCACGGTGCTCAGCCGTTGCCAGCTGGCGCCGCCATCGGCGCTTTGCGCCAGCGCCATGTCGCGCGGCTTCATATCCCGATACAACGTATTCAATTTACCGTCTGCACCCAGAATCATGCGGTTCCAACAGCACGAGCAACTGGAATCGTCGATAGTCTGTGCCAATTCCCAACTCTTACCGACATCGCTACTGCGCGCATACCGCACCCCCTGATAACCGTTTTCGTCCCTATCATCCAACCAGACAGCATGAAAACGACCTTCCTGATCTGCCAGCAATTCATGATGGGACTGATCCGCATCGCTGCCGGTCGGCTTGACACCTTGCTGCCAAGTTTTGCCGGCATCATTCGAATAAATAGTGAATAACGGCCCCATGCCGGGCAATTCGCCGGTAGTTTGCCAGACGATCAACAATTTGTCGCCGGCTGCGGCAATTTGTATATCGTTGCCGATTTTCGCTTCAACGGGCTGGTTAAATTGCGCGCTCAACGCGCTGGGTTGCGACCAATGCAGGCCGCCATCTTCGGAATGCAGATAGCCGATGTAGGGTTGCTTACTAGCATTCAGTGTGGCTACGAACACCGCATACACGGTTTGCCCATCGCCATACACATCAAAACTCACCAGGTTTTGCACCGGCAACAGTCGTGTATCGATAGGACTACTGGGGTTGACGCTCAGAGCCGGCTGGGGGGATGAAAAGCCGGCTCGTTGCGTGTCGCACCCCGACAGCAATCCAGCCAGGACCAAACAGAAGGCAAAACCAAGCACCTTGACATTCAACATAACAGCGACGGAAACAGATTCAAAATGGGGCAGATTAGACCATATTTGGCGGTAATTGCAGAACCACAGATGATTTCGGTACAGCGCAAACAGATTCTGCATCGCGTCGGCCCTAAGTGTGGCGAACAACCGTTGATCGATCATCAAAAAATTTGGCCGTTTAAATAATCGGCCTTCATGCAGTAAACCTTGTCCGACGTACTCCGCTCAGTTCGGCCTCCCGGAGCCGGGTTGTTGATTTTTCAACACCCTGTAGCGGTTATCGCGTCATTTAAAACCACTAATAGGGTATTTCACGCATCGCAAAACCCAGGGTGCGTGAAATAACCCACTCTGCTTACACGCTAGCCCCATTAACACAGAGTAAACCACTGACATTATTTGCATTTCCAGTTGTGGCACGGACCTCGCTGAATTGACACACCCAAGTTGTGCTGATTCCTAAGGGAGCTTGTTATGTCTGTCATTGATCCGTTTACCGCGAAGGAAAACTCAATCGTTCATCGTCCTGTCGCCTCTACAAAGCGTTTAGAGTGGCTGCAGAACATCACCTTACGCAAGGTTTTGCTCAAGCTGCATTTATACATCTCCTTATGGCTGGGCTTGTTTCTGGCCATTGCCGGATTAACGGGCAGCATCCTGGTTTATGGCGAAGAGATTGATCATTGGCTGAACAGCGACATCCTGGCCGTTGAAGCCGGATCGTCCCTACAACCCTTGCAAAACATCCTGGCCACTGCTGACCAAGTTTCCCCCATCAAGCACCCTGCCCACCATATTCAACTTCCCAAACATCCCGATGAAGCACTGATTGTGCGTTACCAAGTGCCTCATCAAGGCCCCGGACACAATCATCACTTCCACGAAGTCATGGTTAATCCCTACAACGGTCAAGCGCTGGGACATCGCGACCGCAGCGACTCTCTGATTAACTTTATCTTGCGCCTGCACTACAAGTTATTAGTCGACCCGTTCGGCAAATGGCTGATGGGCATTACCGCCCTGCTGACCTTGGTTTTGACCATGACCGGTATTTACTTATGGTGGCCCAAAACCGGCAAATGGCTGCAAGCGCTGGTCATCAAACGCAATGCCAGCTTTACCCGCTTCAATTTTGATTTGCACAAAACCGTCGGCATCTATACCGCCGTGGTCTTATTCGCCGTCTCGCTTTCCGGCTTTTACTTCAATTTCCCGGATGTGTTCAAACCGGCGGTCAACGTGTTTTCCAGTGTGCACGAAGTACCGCGTGCCGTTAAATCCAAAACAACCGGCACCGAGGCCTTGGCCTACGAAACCATTCTCAGCAATGCACAACGTCGTTTTCCCGAAATGCAACTGCAACGGTTGTACCTGCCTGCCGATGCCCATGGCAGTTTCATGGTCAGCGGCAAGCAGCCCAACGAAACGCGCAGTAAAGGCGCAACCATGCTCTGGCTGGATCAGTACAACGGCGAAATACTGACGGTGCGCGATCCCAATCAATTTGCCGCTGGCGATGCGTTTATCAATATCCAGTTACCTCTTCATAACGGTGAAATTCTCGGTACACCCGGCCAAATTGCGGTGCTGATTGTCGGCTTTGCGCCGTTGGCCTTATTAATTACCGGCATCATCCATTGGCTTAAAAAACGCGCATCCCGACGCATTCATCACCAGCGACTCAGCGCAAAAACACAGTAAAAGGAGCTACTGAAAATGCCCAACAAATACCGGTTAAAACTAATCCTGACTGGTTATCACCAGTCGCGCCACAGCCAATAGTGGTCAATCAGCCGTCAGCGCGTCCGTCAAATTCTAAATAAACCCACCCTTTACTGTTATGAACAACCCTATGCAATACCCTCAACTGGCGGCTGCCATCAGTCTGGCACTATGCTGCCAGGTCAGTTTGGCCGAGCCGGAAACAGACGATTCCAAAGACCAGCCCGCTGCGACATCGGAAGCACCCAAAAAAGACCAAGCTACCGAACTGAGTACTATGGTGGTTTCAGCAACTTTATCCGAACAATCAATCGACGACGCTCCTGGCACCTTGCACTTGATTGACGATAAACAAATCGCACTCCGCGATGTACGTCGCATCGGGGACATTGTGCGAGAAATGCCCGGCGTCTACATGGCGATTGGTGCCACCAGTGCATTACCGCCTGCCGCTAACCGTGCGGTACGCCAGTCCATCCGCGGCATTAGCGGCACGGCACGTACTGTTGTCTTACTCGACGACCAAAAAATGAACGATCCGAGTTTCGGTACCGTTAACTACGGCGCGATCTTTTCAGAGGACGTCGAACAAGTGGAATTGGTGCCCGGAGCAGGCTCGGCGCTGTATGGCGGTAATGCGTTTGCAGGCACCATGCGTATCGTCACCAAAAAACCCACCAAACGCGAAGTGCTGGTAAAAGGCACCTATCAATTTGATGCCGCCGAAGGCATGACAGCCAGCGGCATCTACCGGGATGTATTCGACAACGGCTTGGCCATCAGTTTGGGCCACCACCACGAACTGAATGACGGCATTCGTGACATCTGGGGCTTTGCTAATCCGGGCGGCGGTGGCCCAATTACCAATGTCACAGGCGCAATCCCCACGACCACCGCGCAAGGACAAAGCGCTTATTTAGTTGGCGATCATGGCCGTGCTCCTTGGGAATCGCACAACAGTCACATCAAAGCCTATTATGACTTTAACGACTACACGCGTCTTTCGGGCGGTCTCCATTACTTTTACTCCGACATTGGTTACAGCCAGGATCCGTTTAATAGCTATTTGCGCGATGCAAACGGCAATCCAGTCACCAGCGGCAGAATTCGGCAGAATGGCACAGTATTGGGGCAAGTAACCCCAAACGTGTTTCTGAATTCGCCATCGCATGAAGACGATTTGCGCAGCTTTTTGAAGTTTGAACACAATTTCAGCGCGGATACTGCATTAACAGTCAATTTCAACCACACCTCCCGGGACACCTGGTTTACCAACGTCATTAACACCTCGGGCATAGGCGGCGGTCCAGGTACGTCAAATCACACACGAAGCACCATGGTCAACGGTAGAGCGCAGCTCGTGTTTCCACTGACCAAAAGTCAAATTATTACCACGGGATTTGAAGTGGATCATGGTGAAATGGATCGTAACGATTACGATCTGAGCCAATGGAACGATCGCGACAGTCGGACAGGCACTCGCTTGGTGGCCGATGCGTCGACTGACACCACTTCATTTTTTGCGCAAGACGAAATCCGCTTTACCGATCAATTTACCGCTTATTTGGGCACGCGGGTCGATTGGTGGCAAGCCACAGGAATCAGCAGAGATTACGCATTTAATACCTACGATCCCGAATCGTCCCAGGAAAGTGTCGAAGTCAACCCCAAACTGTCTTTGATTTATAAAGATGCCTGGGAAGGTGCCACCTTACGCGCATCGGCAGGTAAATCGTTTCGCCCACCCACCTTGCAAGACCTGTATGTTGATTCACGCCGTGGAGTGGTCGCCACGGTCTTGTCCAATCCCAATCTAGTACCCGAAAGCAACTTATCTTGGGAAGTGGGTGTTGACCAGAAAATCGAGAAAACCGGCACCCAAATTAAAGCCACGTTTTTTGAAAACCATTTATCCGATTTAATTTCAAACCGGGTGATCGAACGCCGCGCCAACTTTACCGGCTCGCAACGCGTTAATGCCGCTGAAGCACTTACCCGAGGCGTGGAATTATCAATTGACCAGAACCTGACGAATTGGCTGTCGCTATTCAGCAATTACACCTGGACCCCTACCGCAACCACGCTTTCCAGTCCTGGCATACCCGCCTCAGAAGGCAAGCGCTTGCCTAATTCACCGGAACATTTATTGACCGTGGGTCTGGAAGCCAATTGGAATGAGTGGTCTGGCAGTTTGATTGGCCGGCATGTGTCGGAATCATTTGATACGGCTGAAAACATTGACGTTGTGCACGATGTGTACGGTGGTTTTCAGGCCTTCTGGTTAATGGATGCCAAAATCAAATACAGTCCCACTAAAAACGTCAGTGTCGGCTTCATGGCCAACAACTTAAGCAACGAACAGTACTTCCAATTTGCCCCCAATCCAGGGCGTAACTTTCTGGTGGAGCTCAGCTTTAATTACTGAATACAAAAGCAGGTTTTTGGCTTTTTTTCTCAACAGCTAAGGCCAAAAGCTGAACTTCAGTGTCGCCATCCGATTTCAACAGATTAAGCCAATTACGGACGATAGCATTTCGACTTGCAGTGACAGCAACTGAAGGGACACCGGACTTGTTGACGCCGGTTGAAAATTGACCATGTAAGAGGCCGAATTCCGGACGAAAATTGACCAGGGTTATTAACCTGTCCTGTCTAAAAATTAGACAGGAACTTAGAAGGTGATGACCGTGATCTTATTTTCAAAAATCCGGCGGATGTATTTCCGCGACCAGTTATCCATCAACGAGATTGCCAGGCGCACCAGCCTGTCTCGCAACACCGTCAAAAGGTGGTTGCGAATGCCCGGCGAGGCCAACCCGAAATATAAACGCTGTCCCCAGCCGACCAAGCTATCCCCGTTTGAAGATCAGCTCAAACGCGCGCTGATCGCCGATGGCTATCGTCCCAAACGAGAACGGCGGACCGCTTTGAGGTTGTTGGAAGAGTTGCAGAAAGCGGGCTATGAAGGCGGCTATACGCAACTCACCGATTACATCCGCGTCTGGCGCCGAGAGGCGAGTAGTCTTGCCGGCAAGCACGCCTTTGTGCCGTTGAAGTTCCGCTGGGGCGAAGCCTTTCAATTCGACTGGAGCGAAGAGTCGCTGGTCATCGGTGGTGTTTATCGGCGCATTCAGGTCGCCCATACCAAACTGTGTGCCAGCCGCGCTTTTCTACTGTCTGCTTATCCAAGCTACAGCCATGAAATGCTGTTCGACGCCCATCGTCGTGCGTTTCAGGCATTCGGTGGCGTGCCGCTGCGCGGGATATACGACAACATGAAGACGGCGGTCGACAAGGTACAGAAAGGCAAGGAACGTATCGTCAACACCCGGTTTGCAGCGATGACGGCGTATTATCTGTTCGATCCGGACTTCTGCAACGTGGCGTCCGGCTGGGAGAAAGGCATCGTCGAGAAGAACGTCCAGGACAGTCGGCGCCGGATTTGGCTGGATGCCCGTCAACAATGCTTTGCCAGCTTTACCGAGTTGAATGACTGGTTGGAAGCGCGTTGCCGACAACTGTGGACGGAGCTGTCTTGGCCGGAACGCCAGGAGATGACACTCCAAGAAGCGCTTGAGCTGGAACAGCCTGCGTTAATGCCCATGCCCGGCGTGTTCGACGGTTACATTGAGTTTTTAGCCCGTGTGTCCAGCACCTGCCTGGTCACGGTGAAGCGCAACCGCTATTCGGTGCCTTGCCGTTGGGCCAACCGACGGATCAGTGTGCGCCTGTATTCGGAACGGCTCGATCTTTATGGGGATGATGCCTGGATTGCCAGCCATGTGCGGCTGCTGGATCGCGATCAGGTCAGCTATGACTGGCAACACTATTTACCGTTATTGGAACGCAAGCCCGGTGCGTTACGCAATGGCGCCCCCTTTACCGAAATGCCGAGCCCGCTGCTGTCTTTGAAAGGCGCGTTGAACAAGCGCCCTGGCGGTGACCGAGCAATGGCCGACCTGTTGGCCTGTGTACCCCGACAAGGCTTGGACGCGGTGCTGACGGCGGTTGAGTCTTTGCTGGCAGCCGGAGTGGTCAGTATCGAGCAGATCAAACATCTTGTGTTTACGCTCGCCGGTGGCGGTCAACCGCCTGCCGAACCGCAGACGGTGGTGACACCCGACGTCTTACAGATCAAGGATGCGCCCATCGCCGATACTGCGCGTTACGAGCAATTGCGCGTAACATTCGACTTGGCTTTGGTGGATCAGGAGAACGGCGATGCGTGATCTGGAAGCCGAATTGAAATCACTCAAACTCTTCGGTATGGCATCCGCTTATGCCGAAGTCGCCAGCGAACGCGGTGCGGTCTTACAATCATCGGAATGGCTGATCTGGCATTTGCTGCAAGCGGAAATCGAGGATCGGCATATTCGTTCCATTCGCTACCAACTTCAGAGTGCGCGTTTTCCGGTGCATCGCGACTTGGCCGGCTTCGACTTTGAGCAGGCCAAGGCCGATCGCGCCTTAGTCGAACAACTGGCGAGCGGCGCCTTTATCGATGCCGCGCATAACGTGGTATTGGTGGGCGGCACCGGTGCCGGCAAGACCCATTTGGTCACGGCTTTGGGCGTCAAAGCCATTACTGACCAAGGTAAGCGAGTCCGCTTCTATTCCACCATCGATCTCATCACGCAACTGGAACGGGAAAAAGCCGCCGGCAACCAAGGCAAATTGGCCTATCGCTTGATGCAAGTCGATTTGGTCATTCTGGATGAACTGGGCTACTTGCCGTTTTCCAAGGACGGTGGCGCCTTGCTGTTTCATTTGCTATCGAAACTGTACGAGCGGACCAGCGTGGTCATCACCACCAACTTGACCTTTGCCGAATGGTCCAGTGTGTTCAACGATGCCAAAATGACCACGGCGTTACTGGATCGACTGACACACCATTGCTACATCATCGAAACAGGCAATGAATCCTACCGCTTCCGACAAAGTTCAGAAGAAGCCAAGGCGCGCATACAGGCCAGAGAGAAAGCCAAACGTAGCGGCAAAACACCGGAAGATATCTTGTACGAGGAGAATCCGTTCTAAAAATCCTGCTGAGAAACGGATGGCAACGCTACCGATTGCTATCCGATTCCTTTACACTTATCCACAGCCGGCGACTCCAAAAACCGGCCCCGCTCCCTGGTCAAATTTCAACCGGTACGGTTGGTCAATTTTCGCCCGGTATCAACACACCGGACTGTCAAATTTGCCATGGATGCATGATTGCAAGACCTAATAATGTCTTACGCGCAAGGCTGGGTTTTGCTTAGACATATCAAAAATGGCGTTAAACCGTTAGAATGTTCACTGTTTATAACCGTAGTGCGCCGTTGTTATGCTTCAAAACGCAAGGAAATCGCATGCCTAAGGCTGTTTCGCTATTCTCTGGTTGCGGCGGTTCGGACGCAGGGCTTTTGGCCGCCGGTTTTGAAGTACTGATGGCCAACGACAAATTGCCCTACGCGAGAGACGTATATGTCGCCAACCATCCGGAAACCGATTATGTGCTGGGCGACGTTAGGAAAATCGAACGTTTCCCCGATGCCGAGTTGTTAGTTGGATGCTACCCGTGCCAAGGTTTTAGCCAAGGCGGCGTGCGCGACCCTTCCCGGAAAATTAATACTCTTTACCTTGAATTTGCCAGAGCACTAAACCAAATCAAGCCGAAAGCGTTTATTGTTGAAAACGTCTCCGGCATGGTGAGATCAAATTTTCGCCACTTGCTAGATGCCCAATTTAAAGTTTTTTCCGAGGCCGGTTATAACGTGAAGGCCGAGGTTTTGAATGCAGCCGATTACGGTGTACCGCAAGAGCGAAAGCGAATTTTTATTGTGGGCTTGCGAAGCGATTTGGGATTGGAATACGAATTTCCCGTGCCAACGCACGGCGACGGGCGAAGCGAGCCAACTGCAACTATTGGTGGTGCGCTTGAGGGCATGCCCGAATGGCCTGAGGGCGACTTTTACGATTTGGACTTCCATTGGTATTACTTATCGCGCAACCGTTGGAGGGGATGGGGCGAACCTTCAAAAACCATTGTGGCCAATCCTCGCCACATGCCGTTACACCCGATGAGCCCCCACCTCATTAAGTTGGAACACAACGTTTGGCGCTTTGCCAGCGAAGGTAGAGCCCGGCGCTTTAGTTACCGGGAGGCTGCCAGGTTGCAAGGCTTTAAGCGAGATATGGTGTTTCCCGATACGCCGGCGGGCAGCTTAAATAACCGGTACACGGTTATCGGTAACGCTGTGCCACCGCCATTATTCGAGGCAGTGGCAAGGTCATTACCTGCGGTTTGGAATTAAGCATATTGAATTTGCAAAGCTTCATTTACATAAGACATATCGGGTAACTTTTGATACAGGTTGTTCTGTTCGGCCAGCCGAAGCAACCTTAGCCTGTCGACAATGATCGCATCACCTATGTCGCTTTTATAAGCCCAATCGCCATCCGAAAAACGCAAGTCGAGAGGCAAAAAATAGTATGTCGCCCATAAGTGCATTACTGGAAAATGCCTACGATGTTTTGCTGGAGATGCTTCCAACTGCTTAAAAACCCAGTCATCTTTGGAACAACCACATTGAGCAAACGCTATGGGCATCCCTTGTCTATCATCGGCCATAGGATGCCAAGCTATTAAATCGATACCACCGTCCCCAGTATCCCGCTTGTTAAAATCTCGTTCTTCGAACGTTGGAACACAACGCAAATCTTTAGCGAGTGATTTCATTTTTTCAAATAGCGTTCCGGTATATACAGCAGCATTACCAGCATTCGCCCAAGTTGCTCTGACTTCTGAACCGGAAGGCATTAAGGACGAAAAAATTTCAAAGCATGTCTCTTCAAAGACTCTTGCGACTTCCGATTTCCTGGTGTTTTCGATGTTTCTCATACAAGAAGCAATTAGCAAACTAACATAAACTATGTGAGCTTGGTTTCCTTCATAATCAAACTCAATTGTGTCTTGATCGGCTGAAATATTGAATGGATAGAAATGATCGAACTCCTTTTTACGATTCCCTGAAAAATTAACTATGTCTCTCCAGCGATTCTCGACATTAAACCCCTCACCAATATCACGATCACGTTTTTCAATACTACTTAGCTCACCTCGAGAAAAACATTTGTCTGGATGAAGAATAGCTCGTAACTCTATAAAATCTGCCCAAATAAAAGGATCAGCACCCTTTGGAGGAGTATCTAAGTTTTTTAACAATCCTAATCCTCCAATTTTTCCCTGATATGATTGCGAATTGATTTTATCTCATCAAAGAGATCGGTCGCTTTATCTAAATGCCCATTAGTTAGAGGCTTTGTTTTTGGTAGCATGTTCCACACTATCCTTGCATCCTTTATTACTTGGTCCAGCGCATTTTCCAAAGCCACTTGAGGCCCATCAGTATAAAGGTAAGCCTCCGAAAGCCTACCAGTTTCCTCAAGCACCTCAATTGCGTCAGTACTTTGAACGACTGCAGCTAAATCTTTAAGCTTACGAGATTCTCCAAGGATCGTATTACCTTGTTGGTCCTTGGAAAACATCCAAGCAAACGCGCGCTTTAAATTCTCCTCTTTAAGACCAGACATGGAAATATCTTTTCTGCTTTCCAAGCCAAGCCAATTTGAAATGTCGCTATAACTAAGCGCTGTTGTTATTAAAGAAAATTCTACATCTTTTGCTTCAATCGGAAGGTCAAAGAAATTTTTACCTTCAGCTCGAATATATAACCTTAACGCTGTTAATAATTGAGCAACATAATCCGGTCGACTACCAATATCTTTAGACAAAGAACGCATTTGTGCAGCGTCATCCAAGTCTGCATAAAACTCTTCTCGTAACTGGGCCAGATATTTTGCCTTAGATAGCGAATCCCATTCTTTAATACCTGTAATATGCCTATAGCCGAGATATCTAAGAATCTCGCGGCGACCTTCATAAACTAAGCACGGAAGTTTTTTGGGTGGCGGTTCAACAGTCTCAGATAGGATAAACGCAATACTGTTTTTTCTTCTATTTGGTGGTGGTACTTCGCCATTAAGCAGTTTGACAGCAGCAAGCCTGCGATTACCCTCAATTACGGTATACCTTTCACCTTCTTTGATAACCAGTAATGGTTCCCCCTCGAAGTAGCCTTTTTGCCCGATAGACAACATAAGGTCCTGAACACTTTCATCGTCAAGCATTTCTTCAATGACAGCCACCACTGAATGGGCATCGTTCAGCCGGTAAAAACGCGGGTTTTCTGGGTCAAAATCGATCTGACTGGTATCAATCAATTCGACTTTCTGGCTAGGCATTGTTCGCTCCGATGATTAGTTTCTTCGTAATTTAAAAATTAGCCGAGTATTATCTATTATCAACTAGCCGTTGGTGAAGCTTTCACCCCTATCAAACCGCCGTTACTTGCAAACACCTTTCGTCCTTATGTTTGTTGCGGTTCGTAAACTCACCACATTCTACGCCTACTTTTGGCTAAACATTTGCCATTGGAGCTTTTGTCCTGTCGATGTCGCCAACAACTGCTTTATAGACCGCCAGCTTCCAGGATTTAGCCTTGTTCGACTGGCCGATTTTGAGATGCATGAGTGACAAAAATACGCTGATCACGCCATTTAGACCTCGCCCAAAAGCAGTCATTCAGTGCTGCCGCAATCGTACCAGAATCGACGGCAGGCTTTTGGGGCGGGACTGATGGCGGTCTTCAACCGGAATGGGGGTTGGTTTAGAAAGAAATCTGCGGCTTAACGGCATGGGACAAAACCAGAGCTTGATTTAATCGCAACTAACCAGCCAGCTTTTCAGCGGTGTGTCTGTTGATGTCGTCGGCCCAAAACGAATCCCAAGCCCGCCCATGCGCTGGCAATAACAGCGGCGATCAAGCCGATGCCTAAGGCGCCGAATGGCGCATATAGCCAACTGGTCAGGGCATCACCCCCGCGAAAAACGACGGTATCGATAATGTTTTTGGCCTTGTATTTGGTGACCCGATCCAGTGGCGCGAACAACATTTCGCGTGCCGGCCGCAGAATGGCGTAATCCCCGACCCGGCGTAAAATCATCAATACCAGCAACAAGGGCAAACTCGGGTTCCAGCCAAATGCGGCAAAGCCGAGTGCCATGATGATGGGAATACTCGCCAGTGTCCAGGCCGCACCCACCGTGGCGATAATGCGGCGGGTGAAGATCAGTTGCACTAGAATCGACAAGCCGTTCACCACGCTATCTATCGCACCGAAGACTTGAGTCTGCTGGGTTTTGTCGGTAAAGGTGTTGGCCACAAAATCGGCCTGTAACAAATACAAAAACGTGCCGTTGGCACTGGCCAGCAAAATAAAGCCACTAATACCCAACAGATAAGGACTGCGCAACAGCAAGCCCAAACCGGACAAGACACCACCCGCCACGGGCTGATCCCCGGCAAATCGGGCTGAATGGTCGGTGGTCTGTCCGGCTTGCCAGCGCAGCAAAAAATGAATGCAGGGTAAAGTCAAAGCCAGCAATAGGGCGGACAACAGTAATAAGCTTGCCGGGCCAATAGCGCCCACCAGACCGGTTGCCAGCAACGGGCCCACCATCGCTCCCAAGCTACCGCCGGCAGAAATAAATCCAAACAAGCGTTGTGCGAGCTGCTTGTCGAACACGTCGGTCATAAAGCTCCAGAACACCGAAACCGTAAACAGACTAAACACGCTCAGCCAAACAAAAAAACCTCTGGCTGTTGACGCCGGTTGAAAATTGACCATGTAAGAGGCCGAATTCCGGACGAAAATTGACCAGGGTTATTAACCTGTCCTGTCTAAAAATTAGACAGGAACTTAGAAGGTGATGACCGTGATCTTATTTTCAAAAATCCGGCGGATGTATTTCCGCGACCAGTTATCCATCAACGAGATTGCCAGGCGCACCAGCCTGTCTCGCAACACCGTCAAAAGGTGGTTGCGAATGCCCGGCGAGGCCAACCCGAAATATAAACGCTGTCCCCAGCCGACCAAGCTATCCCCGTTTGAAGATCAGCTCAAACGCGCGCTGATCGCCGATGGCTATCGTCCCAAACGAGAACGGCGGACCGCTTTGAGGTTGTTGGAAGAGTTGCAGAAAGCGGGCTATGAAGGCGGCTATACGCAACTCACCGATTACATCCGCGTCTGGCGCCGAGAGGCGAGTAGTCTTGCCGGCAAGCACGCCTTTGTGCCGTTGAAGTTCCGCTGGGGCGAAGCCTTTCAATTCGACTGGAGCGAAGAGTCGCTGGTCATCGGTGGTGTTTATCGGCGCATTCAGGTCGCCCATACCAAACTGTGTGCCAGCCGCGCTTTTCTACTGTCTGCTTATCCAAGCTACAGCCATGAAATGCTGTTCGACGCCCATCGTCGTGCGTTTCAGGCATTCGGTGGCGTGCCGCTGCGCGGGATATACGACAACATGAAGACGGCGGTCGACAAGGTACAGAAAGGCAAGGAACGTATCGTCAACACCCGGTTTGCAGCGATGACGGCGTATTATCTGTTCGATCCGGACTTCTGCAACGTGGCGTCCGGCTGGGAGAAAGGCATCGTCGAGAAGAACGTCCAGGACAGTCGGCGCCGGATTTGGCTGGATGCCCGTCAACAATGCTTTGCCAGCTTTACCGAGTTGAATGACTGGTTGGAAGCGCGTTGCCGACAACTGTGGACGGAGCTGTCTTGGCCGGAACGCCAGGAGATGACACTCCAAGAAGCGCTTGAGCTGGAACAGCCTGCGTTAATGCCCATGCCCGGCGTGTTCGACGGTTACATTGAGTTTTTAGCCCGTGTGTCCAGCACCTGCCTGGTCACGGTGAAGCGCAACCGCTATTCGGTGCCTTGCCGTTGGGCCAACCGACGGATCAGTGTGCGCCTGTATTCGGAACGGCTCGATCTTTATGGGGATGATGCCTGGATTGCCAGCCATGTGCGGCTGCTGGATCGCGATCAGGTCAGCTATGACTGGCAACACTATTTACCGTTATTGGAACGCAAGCCCGGTGCGTTACGCAATGGCGCCCCCTTTACCGAAATGCCGAGCCCGCTGCTGTCTTTGAAAGGCGCGTTGAACAAGCGCCCTGGCGGTGACCGAGCAATGGCCGACCTGTTGGCCTGTGTACCCCGACAAGGCTTGGACGCGGTGCTGACGGCGGTTGAGTCTTTGCTGGCAGCCGGAGTGGTCAGTATCGAGCAGATCAAACATCTTGTGTTTACGCTCGCCGGTGGCGGTCAACCGCCTGCCGAACCGCAGACGGTGGTGACACCCGACGTCTTACAGATCAAGGATGCGCCCATCGCCGATACTGCGCGTTACGAGCAATTGCGCGTAACATTCGACTTGGCTTTGGTGGATCAGGAGAACGGCGATGCGTGATCTGGAAGCCGAATTGAAATCACTCAAACTCTTCGGTATGGCATCCGCTTATGCCGAAGTCGCCAGCGAACGCGGTGCGGTCTTACAATCATCGGAATGGCTGATCTGGCATTTGCTGCAAGCGGAAATCGAGGATCGGCATATTCGTTCCATTCGCTACCAACTTCAGAGTGCGCGTTTTCCGGTGCATCGCGACTTGGCCGGCTTCGACTTTGAGCAGGCCAAGGCCGATCGCGCCTTAGTCGAACAACTGGCGAGCGGCGCCTTTATCGATGCCGCGCATAACGTGGTATTGGTGGGCGGCACCGGTGCCGGCAAGACCCATTTGGTCACGGCTTTGGGCGTCAAAGCCATTACTGACCAAGGTAAGCGAGTCCGCTTCTATTCCACCATCGATCTCATCACGCAACTGGAACGGGAAAAAGCCGCCGGCAACCAAGGCAAATTGGCCTATCGCTTGATGCAAGTCGATTTGGTCATTCTGGATGAACTGGGCTACTTGCCGTTTTCCAAGGACGGTGGCGCCTTGCTGTTTCATTTGCTATCGAAACTGTACGAGCGGACCAGCGTGGTCATCACCACCAACTTGACCTTTGCCGAATGGTCCAGTGTGTTCAACGATGCCAAAATGACCACGGCGTTACTGGATCGACTGACACACCATTGCTACATCATCGAAACAGGCAATGAATCCTACCGCTTCCGACAAAGTTCAGAAGAAGCCAAGGCGCGCATACAGGCCAGAGAGAAAGCCAAACGTAGCGGCAAAACACCGGAAGATATCTTGTACGAGGAGAATCCGTTCTAAAAATCCTGCTGAGAAACGGATGGCAACGCTACCGATTGCTATCCGATTCCTTTACACTTATCCACAGCCGGCGACTCCAAAAACCGGCCCCGCTCCCTGGTCAAATTTCAACCGGTACGGTTGGTCAATTTTCGCCCGGTATCAACACGCAATAATCGGCACTTAACGGATCGTAAGCACAACTTAATGCCGGCAAGGCTTTGCTGAGTTTGTCGGTGGTATAGGGGCCTAACCAGTAGCCGCCATACACCATCAGAAAAAACAACGCCCCTTGCACAGTTTTACGCATAACCGACAGATTCATGACACAGCACTCGCATATTTTTTGACTTTTAACGGCTTGTTGGACAAACGTCTGTTTAACCACAAACCCACCACAACACCCAACCCGGCCAAACTCGCCCCCCAAGGCACAGACTGCCAATGTAGCGGCGAGACGTAATAATCGCCTTTGAGTGTGGAGCGATAGCGTTGGTCGTTGGCACTCAATTCGGTGCTAACCGCAAACTCGGCGGGAGGATTGGCCGTTAGTCCCGGCAGAATCGCCTTGAAGTCGTCCGGCAATGCAAACGCCACGCGTCCTTGTTGATCGGTCGTGCCACTGAGTTGACTGCCGTTTTGTGAACGAAATTGCACAGCTTGATTTGGCACGGGTTGACCCTGAAAGCGCACTTTAAAGCGCCAGGTTTTGCCACTGTAGTAACGGGCATGCTCTGCAGGATGCGGATCAGGTTCGATTTCCAACACGGTTTTCTGCAAGCCGAATAAGGCTTGAGGCTTGGCTTTCATGGGGCGACCGTTTTTATAGCTGTAGCGCACTTCGGCTTCTAACAGGCCGGGTTGTGGTTTTTCCAATACCAATGCGTAATAGCCCTCAAAACCCAGTTTGGGCAATTCCAGCTTTTCCAAAACCTGACTGCTTAAATCCGGCAAGTAATAACGAATCGCGCTGGGTTCGCTTAAATACGTGGCATGCTGATTGCCCCCGTGATGTTGCATATCATGCGCTTTGGGGGCTTCCTCGGCCCAGGCAGCCACAGCGCTCAGCACGCCGATGAAAATAAACCAATACGGCATGTCGCCTCCTAGTAACTGACGTTAAAGCCGGTGTAATAAAAACGGCCACCTGGGTCATTGGGAGTGCCTTGCAAGCCCATGACATAGGGCGTGACCCGATTAAATACGTTATCGACACCCACAAAGGCGGTCAGCCATTGGGTGGCGGCATAATCCAGCTTGGCATCAAACTCATGGTGGTAAGCGGACTCACGCACCCGATTGGCATTGTTGCCGACATAGCCGTCATAAAATCGGCCATTAAGTGATAAATCCACTTGCGGATGGAGATGAAAGGTATTTTGAAAGCGAAACGCATGACGGGATCGGTCTATCAGGCGCTCATGAGTTTGCGTATCTTCGGCGTCCAGATATTCGTAAGAGGCGAATAAGTTGTAATACTCCTTAACACCCAAGTTAAAAATGATTTCGGCGCCACGTACCTTGGCCTGCCCGGTATTGAAGCTATTAAAATCTGAGAATATTACTGTGCCCACCGTGCGATTACCGGTATTTATAGACTGGATTAAATCCTCGTACCAGGTGACGTGACCGATCGCTTCCAAGCTGCCGTAAACATTGTTTTGGTCAAAACTGTATTTGGCGGCGGTTTCCAGGGTTTCAGACGTTTCCGGCCTTAAGTTTGGGTTGCCGCTAATCGTTGACACACTGGTAAACGGACCTCGTCGGCTGGTACGGACAAAGGTGGGAAACATATTGACAAACTCTGGCGCTTTAAAAGCAGAACCATAGCCAACCCGAAAATTAAAATCGCCTGGCGACCAGGATAAACTGGCTCGAGGATTGAGTGCGTCGCCGAAATCGCTAAAGGTATCGTAACGCACACCCGCCACCAATTTCACATCACGGACAATGTCCCAATCGATCTGCGATAGCGCGTGAAACACATGGCGCGTTTGGGCGCCGGGAAAGCGGTTACGATCAAACGTCGATATGTATAAATCCTGAAACCGTCCACCAGTACCTAAGGTGACTGTCAAGTTATCGGCGGCAAACCAGTTTAAAAAGCCTTCAATTTGGCCTAATTCAAATTTGGTTTTTTCAATATCCGTGGGATCCTGAGCATTCCGCCCGACATTTGCCAGGGTTTGACCGTAAGTACCCAGCAAACGTGCATTGCCCCAGTCATAGACATCATCGTAGGTTAGGCTGATTTGTTTGCGGTCTTCGTTCTCAACATTACGGGCTCGATTAAATGCCGTACCCGTGTCGTTTTGTTCCATCAACTCGCCCGTCCAGCGCAGTTTGCGCTGCGGCGTGAAGTCATAAGAGCCGGCGTAATTCACGTAGTAGCGATCGATATCTTTGAGCGTTGTCGTGGGAACGCTGGTATCCACTCGTAAATCGTTTTTATTAAACACTTCAGCAGAAAAGCGATTTTTTAGACCATGAAAATCGCCGGTCGAAACACCCGCCCGCTCAATAAAGGTGTCGCGCTGACCTCGTTCCGCCTGCCCCCAGGTAAAACTGCCGGTGGCACCAAATTGCTCGCCCGGCGCCTTGGTAATGATGTTAATCACCCCACCGATTGAATCAGCACCGTATAACGCGGACATCGGGCCGCGAATAATCTCGATCTGCTGGATATTTTCGATGCTCAAACCCGTCAAGTCGGAGGTGCCGAACTTACCGGTTCTGCGCAAGCCATCGACCAAAATCAAGGTCTGGTTATTCGATGAGCCGCGCAGATTAATCCGTGAGCTAGTACCGGAATCGGCCACAAACCCGGTACCCGCGGCATATTGCAAAATCTGCGGCAAGGTTCGTAGCGAAAGGCTTTTTAACCGTTGCGGGGTGATGACTTCCACACTGGCTTGTACGTCTTTGACCGCCAGACTGCGTCCCGGTGTGGCGGTAACGACCATAGTATCCAGCTCTGCGATAGGTGTACTATTGCCCTGTTCGTTAGTTTGAGCGGACACTTCGCTGACGAGAATGGCTAATAGCCAAGCAAAATGCGGCTTATTATTCATGATTCTGCCCTACTCAGATTTAAAAGTTAGCTTTAGAACGACACGTGGCACGCGCAACGATTGGCGTCGAACGAGTAAGTGAGCTAATTTTGTGCCGAGCGAATAAATTGAATAAAAATCAAATAGTAATATTAATTTTGGCGATTCTAGAATCGAAAAAAAACAGGTGATTTCACACGGTTATATAGTGTCGATTGCGTGGTTTGCCTGATTGGGTTGGCTCTGGCAAGTGCCTAAAAAAATGATTATCTGGCTGGGTTGAGATTGCCCGGGATAAAGGATGTTAGATACGACGATCTATCTGCACATCATCCGCGTATTGATTTTTAACAAATGCGCGGTTCGAAATTCTCACTGAAAGGTTTTTACACTGAGTCATTCGTCGACTTTGCCCCCAAGCGCCTCCTGACAAAGTAGAGCATGCTATCGGCTTTCGGAGTTTTGCACCCTAAGCCAATTAAGCCAATTAAGCCAATTAAGCCAATTAAGCCAATAACGCCACCTGCACCCGAGCCTGCAAACCACCCAGCTCCGACTTGGCAAAATCAATATCCGCCGCATGTAACGCCACAATCCGCTGCACGATGGACAAACCCAAGCCGCTGCCTTCAACACTATTGGCGGTTTCCACGCAACGGTAAAAGCGCTGCGTGATGCGCTGATAATCGTCGTCGGCAACACCGGGGCCGCTGTCGTCCACAGTCAGATGCAGGCGCTTGTTTTCGCGGCGACAAGCTACTTTGATATGCCCTTCAATCGGCGAATATTTGATGGCGTTATCGAGCAAGTTGCGTAACAACACTTGAAATAACTGAGGATTGGCGACGATCACTAGAGCCGGCTCTCCTTGCAATTCAATATCGATACGCTTCTCGCGGGCGGCATGATCCAGATCGGAAATCACCTCTATCAAGGTCTGGTTAACATCAACGGACTGCTTGGCAATCCCGGCCTGCTGATGCTGCACTCGCGACAAGGTTAGCAATTGTTGCACCGTATGCGTCATCCGCGATACCGCTTGCTGGGCTTTTTGCAAAGCCTGATCACGCATCTGCGTATCGGTGGTTTTTTGCGCCACTTGAATTTGCGTCAACAGACCAGCCAATGGCGTGCGCAGTTCGTGGGAAGCGTCGGAGGTAAAATTGCGCTCGTTTGCAAAAGCCTGTTCCAGCATCGCAAACAAGCTATTGATTTGCGTGACAACAGGCAATACTTCGTCCGGCAGATTATCCACCGACAGCGGTTGCAGAAAGCCGGCTGCCCGGCTGGCCAGTTGCTCTTTGACCTGATTGACCGGCGACAAGGTGCGGCTGACAATCCACCAAATCATCATGCCCAATATTGGCAAGGCTATCAGGAAACCAATCACTTGCTGGCCGGCGATGCCTTCCACCAATTCCCGGCGGATGTCGTCACGCTGACCGACATGAATTACATAGTTGCCGTTTTCGGTACTCAGACTAAATACATGCCAAAGCTGACCATCCAGCATGGTTTCGCTGTAGCCATTTCGCGTCAAGGACAAAGCGAATTCAGGCGCGCTTTCCGAGCGCAACACCAGTCCCTCTTTGACTGAGCGTAACTGAAAGGCAATTTTGCGTTCGTATTTGTGGCCGAGGATGGGCGTGTCGAACAGCTCTGGAGCTTTATCGCGTTCCCAAAGCTTGGTCAGTGCTCGTTGCCGGACCATATTCTCGACAAAGGCGTGTACCACCCGTGCCGATTGAGCTAATTCAGCGTTGAATAGTTCGGTGACTTCGTCGCGGGTTTGTTTGTAACTGAAATAGGCGGTAACGCCCCAAACCAACAACAGCGAGGTTAGGAGCGACAGCAGCAGCTGCTTTTTCAGGGAGCGTGGCGCCAGACGAAAATGTTTGGCCATCAGTTCTCGTCGATGATGTAACCAACCCCGCGGATGGTGCGAATCAGGTTGCTATCCAGTTTTTTACGCAGGTGATGAATATGTACTTCCACCGCATTGCTCTCCACTTCTGAGCCCCAGGCGTAGAGCGACTCTTCCAGACGAGCCCGGGAAATAACCTGGCCGATATGTCCCATTAAATAACTCAGCACTTCAAATTCTTTTTGCGCCAGATCAACCGGTTTGCCATTGAAATACACTTGGTGTGCGGCGGGATCGATGGTAACGCCTTTATGTTCGATCACTGGCAGGCTATGACCATCGTGGCGGCGGGCCAACGCGCGCAAACGGGCGCAAATTTCCGCTAGGTCGAAAGGTTTGGTGACAAAGTCGTCGGCGCCATTGTCCAGACCGGCCACTCTTTCGGCGACACCTTCACGCGCGGTTAAGACCAAAACCGGGGTGCTGTCCTTGCGGCGGCGCAGATTCTTCAACACGCTCATCCCGTCCATGCGCGGTAAGTTCAGGTCCAACACCACCAGATCATAGTGGTTCAGTTTCAGCGCTTCGTCGGCCTGGGCGCCGTCGATTAACCAATCCACCGCATAACCTTCCATCGTCAAGCCGGCTTTTAAACCATCACCAAGGATGGCGTCATCTTCTACCAATAATAAGCGCATGATGTTTGTGTACCTATGGGCTGAGTGATTAACTTAGCCTGGATTGTAGCAATGATTTCTCAGTGTTCTGTGAGCGAGTAAGCAACTTAAAAGTTCGCTGGAATTGCGAGTAAACCCAGCGAACGGCAAAAGCCTCATGACGCCGAAAGGCTGCGTTCCAGATTGGCTCGCAGTGCCTCCAGAAAATCCTCGGTCGTTAAATAATGCGAGTCGTTTAAATCGTCGCCGTAGATACACAAGGCCAAATCCTTGGTCATTTGCCCGGCCTCGACGGTATCGACACAGACTTTTTCCAAGGTTTCGCAGAAGTTGATCAACTCGGCGTTGCCGTCCAGTTTGCCGCGAAACGCCAAACCGCGCGTCCAGGCAAAGATCGAGGCAATCGGATTGGTGGAGGTCTTTTTACCTTGCTGGTGCATCCGGTAATGCCGGGTGACGGTGCCGTGAGCTGCTTCGGCTTCCATGGTTTTGCCATCTGGCGTGACTAAGGTGGAGGTCATCAAACCCAGTGAACCAAAACCTTGGGCCACCGTGTCGGATTGCACATCGCCATCGTAGTTTTTGCAAGCCCAGACAAAGGCACCGTTCCATTTCAGAGCCGAGGCCACCATGTCGTCGATCAGTTTATGTTCGTAGACAATGCCTTTGGCCTCGTATAAAGCTTTGTATTCCACTTGGTAGATTTCTTCGAAGATGTCTTTGAAGCGGCCATCGTATTTTTTCAGGATGGTGTTTTTGGTGGACAGATACAGCGGCCAGCCTCTATCCAGCGCTACGTTAAAGCAACTGCGGGCAAAACCGGCGATCGATTCGTCGGTGTTGTACATCGCCAAAGCCACGCCGTCGCCGTCGAAGTGATAAACCTCGAAGCTTTGCTCCGGACCGCCATCGTCGGGCGTGAAGCTGATCTTCAATTTGCCCTTGCCTTTGGTGACGAAGTCGGTGGCCCGGTACTGGTCGCCGAAGGCATGCCGGCCGATGCAGATCGGCTGGGTCCAATTCGGCACCAAGCGCGGCACGTTTTTGCAAATGATCGGTTCGCGGAACACGGTGCCGTCCAGGATGTTACGAATCGTGCCGTTCGGTGATTTGTACATTTTTTTCAATCCAAACTCTACCACCCGCGCTTCGTCCGGGGTGATGGTCGCGCATTTGATGCCAACGCCGTGCTTTTGAATGGCGTGGGCCGCATCGATGGTAACTTGGTCGTCGGTGGCGTCGCGCTGCTCGATGCCTAAGTCGTAATAATCGATTTGCAGATCCAGGTAAGGCAGAATCAATTTGTCCTTAATGAAATGCCAGATGATGCGGGTCATTTCATCGCCGTCGATCTCCACCACCGGATTTTTGACGGATATTTTCTTCATAACGGCTCCTCACCTATCGCTAAAAGAGGCCTTCAGTATAGCCTGCCTACCCCTGAAGCACGGAATGTTTAACGGCTTGCTCGGCGCTGTCTGCAACATGGATCGACTGTAGCTTTTTTGGGCGACGGTGGCCGGATAGTTGCGTCCGGCAGCCGCCACGCTTGGAATTGGCCGGCCTGTGGTAGAATCGGTCTAATGCATGAACTAGACACATTCAAGCTGATCGAGCGGATCAGCGCCTTGTTACGTTCGGAAGAACGCAAAAAATACGCAGCAATCGGTTTGCAACCGGTACATGGCCAGGTGCTGGAGTATCTGGCCAAGTGCAATAAATACAGCAACACCCACGCTGCGGTGGCTGAGTATCTGGGTTTGACCAAGGGCACGGTGTCCCAGACTATCCAGATTTTGGAGCGGAAGCGCTATCTGGATAAGACCACGTCCATTTTGGACGGCCGGGTGGTCCATCTGAGCCTGACCGAGGCCGGCAAGCGGTTGATCGAAGAGTTAAAGCCGCTGGATGTTTTTAAGCAGGCCGAATCCAAAGTCAGCCGCCAGGAGTTCGATACCATAGGCCAGGCGCTGCAAACCACGTTGGGCGTGCTGCAAAAAGTCAATGACTCGAAGAGTTTTGGTTTGTGTCGTTCCTGCCATTATTTTTCGGTGGAACAGCATCACTATCAATGCGGCTTAACCGAACAACCCTTGGATCGCGAGGATACTGATAAAATATGTCGTGACCATTTACCCGTTCCCAATTCATTTATAGACCAAGAGTAGCCACCATGTTTGATCCCAAAGCCATAGACAATCTTGCCGAGCGTATCGCCGGCGCCATCCCTCCCGGTTTGACCAATCTGAAAGACGATGTGGAAAAGAACGTCCACGCCTTGCTGCAAAGCGGCCTGTCCAAACTGGATCTGGTTAGCCGCGAAGAATTTGAAGTGCAAAAAGCCGTATTGGCGAAAACTCGCGCCCGTTTGGAAGAACTGGAAAAGCGCGTCGCCGAACTGGAACAACGGATTCCGCAAGCCTAAAAAGCCATGTCGCTGGCCGTCGTTTACAGCCGGGGCCGCTCCGGCATAGACGCCCCGCAAGTGACGGTGGAAGTGCATGTCAGTAGCGGGCTACCGGCTTTAAATATCGTCGGTCTGCCCGAGACGGCGGTGAAGGAAAGCAAGGACCGGGTGCGCGGGGCGATCATTAATTCGCACTTCGAATTTCCATTTCAGCGCATCACTATCAACTTGGCGCCCGCCGATTTGCCTAAGGAAGGTGGCCGCTTTGATTTGGCGATTGCATTAGGCATCCTGGCCGCCTCCGGGCAAATCCCCAAGGATGCCTTGCACGAGTACGAATGCATCGGCGAGTTATCGCTAGGTGGTGAGTTGCGGCCGATTCCCGGCGCGTTGCCGGTAGCGATTCATTGCCGCAATGCTTTTAGGCAACTGATTCTGCCTGCTGGTTGCGCGGCGGAGGCGTCTTTGATCAAGGATGCGCAATTGCTGCCGGCCAGGACACTGCTGGAAGTCTGTGCCCACTTGGCCGGCCGGCAAGCCATCGCGCCACCTGACGTTCATCTCAGCTTCGAGCAAGCGGTTCACACGGTCGATTTTGCCGACGTGCACGGCCAATTTCACGTCAAACGGGCCATGGAAATCGCCGCAGCCGGGAAGCATAATTTACTGATGCTGGGCCCGCCCGGCACCGGCAAATCGATGTTGGCGGCGCGTTTGCCGACGATTCTGCCGGAGCTCAGCGAACAGCAAGCCCAGGAAACCGCCGCGCTGGCCTCGATCAGCGACCACGGCCTGGACGTCAGCCGTTGGCGGCAGCCACCTTACAGAGCGCCGCACCATACCGCATCAGCTGCGGCCTTGGTTGGCGGTGGTAGCAACCCCAAGCCAGGCGAAATATCCCTGTCGCACAACGGTGCGCTATTTTTGGACGAACTGCCAGAGTTCGATAGAAAAGTCCTGGAAGTGTTGCGCGAACCCTTGGAAACCGGCCACATCACCATTTCCCGGGCCAACCGCCAAGCCGATTTTCCGGCCAGCTTTCAGTTGATCGCGGCGATGAATCCCTGTCCCTGTGGTTACTTGGGCGATGCTTCCGGCCGTTGCCGCTGCACCTCCGAACAAGTGGCCCGCTATCGAGCCAGAGTTTCCGGGCCTTTGCTGGACAGAATAGACATGCATATGGAAGTGCCGCGCGTCGCCCTGGAAGTATTGCGCAAGGGCTCGGCGGCGGGTGAAGAAACCAGCGAAACGATTCGGCAGCGCGTCGTCGTAGCCCGCGACATTGCTTACCGCCGCCAAGGCAAAGCCAATGCTGCGTTAACCGCCGCCGAGGTGAAGGTTATTTGCACTTTGTCCGAAGCCGGCCATCAGTTGCTGGAACAAGCGCTGGAAAAATTCGGCCTGTCGCACCGGGCTTACCACCGTATTTTGAAACTGGCGCGCACGATTGCCGATCTGGCGAATTCAAAGAATATCGAAATCTCCCACCTCAGCGAAGCCATAGGCTACCGCAAGCTTGATAGAACCCGATAAGCATGCAAAACCGGCCGCGTCATGCCGGGTTTTCGAAATAAACCGCCAACAATCCCGAGGCATTCATGACATCCAATTCCGCTTCGATTTCATTTTGAATCAACTCCAAATGATTCAACTTGATTTCGGTACGGGTGCGCGATGAATCCATTAATTCAATCAGACCGGTTTGCCCCAAACGATAGGCATCTTCGGCAATTTCGAGTGGTACAGCCACGAACGACCACATTCCAGTCTGAAACGCAAAACGCCGCATCAGGCGTATAACGAGGGGCTGCCAACACTCAAGTTGGCCGCCTAAACCATAGCGGTAACGGATATAAAAAATGCCGAGCGGCGATTAATGGAATTAGCGCCACACTGAATTCGCAGTCATGGGGCGAGAAACAGAGAAAATTCAGGCAATAAAAAAGGCGCATTGTCTAGACAATGCGCCTTGTCTCAGAGTAAAGCTAATGCTTACAGTTTGTCAGCATTTTTGCTCAGATATTCAGCCACGCCCGCTGGGTTGGCATTCATACCCGCATCACCTTTGTTCCAACCGGCTGGGCAAACTTCACCATGCTCTTCGTGGAATTGCAGTGCGTCGACCATGCGCAGCATTTCGTCAAAGTTACGACCCAGTGGCAAGTCGTTGACAACTTGATGGCGGACGACACCGGCTTTGTCGATCAAGAAACTACCGCGGAAAGCTACGCCACCAGCGGACTCTACGTCGTAATCTTGGGCAATAGTGTGTTTCAGGTCGGCAGCCAGAGTATAACGGACAGGACCGATACCGCCTTGGTTGACAGGCGTGTTACGCCAAGCGTTGTGGGTAAAGTGTGAGTCAATAGAAACACCAATCACTTCAACGCCGCGGCTTTTAAATTCGTCGATCCGATGATCCAAGGCAATCAATTCGCTCGGGCAAACGAATGTAAAATCCAATGGATAAAAGAAAAGTACTGCGTATTTGCCGCTAGTGGCCGCTGAGAAACTGAATGAATCAACAATTTGGCCATCGCCTAATACCGCAGGAACTGTAAAGTCAGGGGCTTGCTTACCTACTAAAACGCTCATCAATTTTCTCCAAAATTTTTTATAAAACAAAAGGTTAAGAGCATGTTTGCGCCTCTGCGAGAAGGCTGGCGCTTATTCTACACGAATTTAGTTGGTATTTGCCCAATAATCCCCTTAAATTCCGCTTGCAAGACGGCTGATTTCGCGCTAATTTGTAATCCATAGCTTACACAATTAACAGGCGGTCTGCGTGCTTCGCGATGCTTAAATTCACTATGCAGACCTTTGGTGAATTTTTTAGGGTACGTCAAATGGCAAAAGTAAAACACATTACAGAACCCGATACTTTCGGTTTTCAAGTTCGTATTGTTCGGCGGGGCAAGGAGAGCAGCCGTTATTTTTCTCACAAGCTCTGGGGCAGCAAAACCAAGTCGCTGAAAGCCGCGATTACTTGGCGCGATCAGATGCTGGTGGTATTAAAAGGCAGCAAGACTCGCTTCCTGAAACCACCCAAAAACAAAACGACTACCGGCGTAACCGGTGTGTCCAGAACCATCAAGTTTGATCACCGCAAAGACAAAAGCTATCTTTGCTACACGGTGTTTTGGGTGAAAGATGGAAAGTCCCGGAATAAAACCTTCCAAGTGGGCAATGTAGACACGGTAACCGCCGACGACGAATTGCATGCCTTTCGCACTGCGCGCCTATTTCGGAGCTGCTACGAGCATGCCATCGACCACGATGCGCCGTTCGACGACAGCAAATTCGCCAACTGGAAAAAACTACGCTTATACGAAAACGAGATGCTGAACGCTGTCAACTGAGCGCACCAGCATGAGCTTAATCGATGCGCATCTCAATGCGCATCGACAGATCGACTGCAGCAACATTCTTCGTTAACGCGCCTATCGAGATAAAGTCCACCCCGGTTTCGGCCACGGTTCGGATATTGTCCAAAGTAATATTGCCCGACGCTTCCAGCTCGAGTAGGCCCTGGTTTTCCTGCACGGCTGTGCGCATATCGGCCAGTGAAAAATTATCCAGCATGATGCGATCCGGTTTCGCGGCAAATGCCTGGGCAAACTCGTCAAGAGTTTCCACCTCCACTTCGACCGGCACATTCCCATAGTCTCTGGCCAGCTTGACTGCATTGGCAATTGAGCCTGCTGCGATAATATGGTTTTCCTTGATCAAGATGGCGTCGAATAAACCGATGCGATGATTGAAACAACCTCCGCATTTGACTGCATATTTTTGCGCCAAACGTAAACCGGGTAGGGTTTTACGGGTATCCAACACCTTGCAGCCGGTACCCGCCACGGCATCCGCATAGCGGCGGGCGATGGTCGCCGTCGCGGATAAGGTTTGCAGCAGATTCAACGCCGTGCGCTCCCCCGTCAGCAAAGCCCGAGCCGGACCGCGCAACTTGCAAAGTACGGTGTTCGCTGCGACACGTTCGCCTTCACTGCATTGCCAATCGACCATTACCTGGGGGCTTAATTGTCGAAACACCTCATCGAACCAAGCTCTACCGCACAGCACCATGGATTCGCGAGTTACCACTGCGGCATTGGCTTGAGTCTCGGCTGAGACGATGCTGGCGGTAATATCGCCGCTACCGATATCTTCAGCCAGATAAAGCGAGATTTCTGTGGAATTTGGTTGCATGGATATTTAGTTGAAGAGGACAAGGAGGGTAATTATAAACCGCATGCGGTGACAGCCGTGCCAAACTCTGACCAATGTGAGGCAAGTAAAAGTATAGGGAGTGGTTGGCAAAGCTTATAAAATACCGCATCACTGACAAAGCTTGAAAACCATGATAATTCGCGATCACTACTTGAGTAGCGCCTGCCAGGTCGCTTCGCCGAACTGCGACGACAGACCGGACCCGGAAGATGTTTCCTTATTGGTTATCCATTGCATCAGCCTGCCGCCTGAGCAATTCGCGGGCGACTATATCGACCAATTGTTTTGCAACTGCCTGGACCCAAACGACCATCCTTACTTCCAAGACATACACCAACTTAAGGTATCCGCGCATTTATTGATTCGCCGGGATGGCAACATTCGGCAATATGTGCCGTTCAACCGCAGGGCTTGGCATGCAGGTGTGTCAAAATATCGAGACAGGGAACGCTGTAACGATTTTTCTATTGGTATAGAGGTGGAGGGGGCTATCAGCGTGGCTTACACTGACGCTCAATATCGATGCCTTGCCGATGTGTGTAGAACGCTACTGGCGAATTATCCGAAACTGTCGAGCCAGCGTATTGCCGGTCATAGCGATATTGCCCCAGGCCGAAAAACCGACCCTGGGCCATTTTTTGACTGGTGCCGCTTTAACGAATTGCTGAGTTCTAGCGCTGAAAGTCCTGCGGGGCAAACAACAAAAGGGCTGCCGTAACCTGCGACAACGGAGCAAAAATCGGCACTAATCGGTTTTAATTTCCAGATGCACGGCTTTAAGTATCTCTAGCAACTCTTGATACTGGACTTGTAGTGGTCCCAATTCGCCCTCCAACTGCGCAATGCTTTCATTGACATTACCTTTGGATTCATTGATCTTCCTGAGCATGATCAAGCGGCTTTCGATTTGCTTTTTGTGATCTTTGATCTGGTGCATAAGCGGCGACAGTACGCTATTACTCCAGGTAACCGCATCCCGTTGGGCTTGCTGCAGAATATTCCTTGCTTTGGCTATCAACGTACCATAGAGCTTGTTAACCACTATGCTTTGCTCAGTCATCGTGGTTTTAGCGCTATTGCGAAACGCTTCGCCTTCTTCAAAAATCTGCTCCAGCTCAAACTGGTGTTGTTTTATAGAAAACAACTGTGGCTCGATTTCCTTAAAACCGTATTCATCCTGAAACTTCTTATGAATCGCTTTAATCAAGCGCCGGGTTTCTTCGGTCATATCCACCGAGTCTTGCAGCAGATCCCGCAACTCGTCAAACAACCTACGCATATTCTGTTTCATGCCGTAAGTCGTCAGGCTTTTGCTCATGTCCTCCTTGGTACGGCGGATAATGTCGTCGATTTTTTCTTTGGCAAACGAATCGATCAACATCTTGGCCTGCACCGCAAACACTTTACGGCTGGCCTGAAAGTTTTCGATATTAGCCATATAGGCATTTTGCCGGTCGCGGGTTTCGGCCATCAATTTGCCGGTCAATTCCTGGTTCTCGAAATCGACTTGTTTGAATTCGTCGAGCTGCTTTTGGGCGTTAGCGATTTTTGACGCCATCAACTTGACCGACTCGCTAACTAAAAACCCGATTTCTTTATCGACAACACCCTTTAGAATATCGCGGCGCTGATCGAGAATGTCGTCCGACAGATAGCTTTCCAACAGATTGAGACGGCTTTTTTGCAGCAAAGCATCGTCGCCCTTCACCTTAGCCAATAAAGCTTGCTTCGCGGAGACCGGGAAAATAACTTCCTTCTCCAGATTCAGAATCATGGCACAGGTGTCGATTTGCTTTTGGATCGAAGCTTCGTACCCAGTCTCGCCGGCCAAATCGTCCCACATCGAGTCGATTTTATTCATCACCACGGCTAAGCCCTGGCGGCGATTACCTCTGGAGCTACAAACGTGGCTTTTCCACATTTCCAGGTCGCTTTTGGTCACGCCGGTATCGGCCGCCAACACGAAAATAATGGCTTGAGCGCTGGGCAACATGCTCAAAGTTAACTCCGGCTCGGTGCCCAAGGCATTTAGGCCCGGCGTATCCAGAATGCACAAACCTTCTTTTAACAAAGGATGCGGAAAGCTGATCATCGCATGTCGCCAACATGGCACTTCCACGGTTTCCGGATTGATAATGCCTTGCTCGGCCGCTTCGCGTTCGTTCCACAGGCCCAGTTTATCGGCCATTTCCCGAGAAACCTTCTTCGTGGCAACCAACTCTCTAAACGCTTCCTGCATTTGCGTAGGCGACTCGCAATTCAACTCGATTTGTGTCCAACGATCCGGATTGCGCTTGTAATCCATCAAGGATATATCTTCCAAGCGGCTCTCAATGTTGAGCAGCCGAATGTAACTGCCGCCTTTTTCATCCCAGAACAGCTCGGTGGGCGACATCGTGGTCCGGCCCGGCGAAGACGGCAATAAGCGCACGCCGGTTTCCGCAAAAAACAGCGAGTTGATCAGTTCGGTTTTACCTCGGGAAAACTCCGCTACAAACGCCAAGGTGACGCGATCATTTTGCAAGCCTTGCAATATATTCAGCAAGGTATCTGTGCTTTGCGGGTCGCTGAAGCGATAGCGGTTACGCCAGTCCCGATACAATTCGATACCCTGAATCAGTTGTTCGCGCCACTGCGTGTATTCGTGCAACTGTTCTTTAAATTCCAGATTTCTCATGGCTCGCCTTTGTTCCGACTGTACTCAATATAAGGGGCAAATTGTAACGGCTAAGTGTAGACCAATAATCCATAAGCAAAAGCCTCGGGCACGCATGGATACTCAAATTCCGTATTGTTGTCGATAGGCTTGAATAATGGCCAACTTATCCGCCGAACCGCTCTGTTGGGAAATAAATTCGATGATGTCCGCCAAGCAGATTATCGCCAGCACCGGAATACCGAATTGTGCCGACACTTCCTGCACGGCCGACAATTCGTTCTGGCCTTTCTCCTGACGATCCAGCGCTATGACGACACCCGCGACCGTCGCGCCGGCGGCACTGATGATTTCCACTGATTCACGCACCGACGTGCCGGCGGTAATCACATCATCCAGAATCCAGACTTTGCCTTGCAAGGGCGCGCCGACCAATACGCCGCCCTCGCCATGATCCTTGGCTTCTTTGCGGTTAAACGCAAACGGAATGTCGCGTTGCAAGCGGGAATAGGCAATCGAGGTGGTGCTGACCAACGGGATGCCTTTATAGGCCGGCCCGTACAATATATCGACCTCGACACCGGCGCTAATCAGCGTCTGCGCATAAAATTGCCCCAATTTATCCAGCTGAGCGCCGCTGTTGAATAGGCCGGTATTAAAGAAATAAGGACTGACACGTCCGGACTTTAAATGAAATTCGCCAAACTTTAATACGCCGCAATCCAAAGCGTACTGGATAAACTGTTTTTGGTAATCGAGCATCGTGGAGTGTTACAAATCTAAAATGAAAGCAATTATACCCGTGCGTATTTAATCGATGAATTTTTCTAGGACCACGTCCAGAAAATCCCAACCTTTTTCGCTACAGCGATAGACTAAGCCATCCCGACACAACAGGCCTTCAGCCAGACAACGCGATAAATTAGGCTCCAAGCTGTCTGCCGCCAATCCGGTGGTCAGTTCAAAATCCTTCAGGCTAAAACCGGCTTTTAGTCGCAACTGGTTCATCAGAAACTCTAACGGCAATTGTGCGACCTCAATCGCTTCGTATTGTGATCGACCGGGTTGCGATAAATACTGTTCCGGGCTTCTTGGCTTAACCGTGCGCATAATCTTATCCGGCAAGGCAAGACTGATTTTGCCGTGCGCGCCAGCGCCTATTCCCAGATAATCGCCAAATCGCCAGTAATTGCGATTATGCCGGGATTGCTTACCAGGCTTTGCATACGCAGACACTTCGTACTGCTGAAAGCCGTTCTCCGCCAATAGCCGCTGACAGCGCTTTTGCGCGGCGAATATCACGTCGTCTTCCGGTAATTTCGGCGGAAACTTATAAAAATACGTATTGGGTTCCAGCGTCAGTTGGTAAAAGGAAATATGGGTTGGGGCCAAGCTGATTGCTGTTTCCACATCATCTAAGGCCTCGCGCTCGCTTTGATCCGGTAAGCCGAACATCAAATCCAGATTGAAATTATCGAACCCGGCCGTAACGGCAATTTCCACCGCGGCCTTGGCTTCGGCGGCGGAATGCACCCGCCCTAATGTCCGCAAGTGCCGGTCCTGAAAGCTTTGAATGCCTATCGACAGGCGATTAATCCCTAAAGCCCGAAACTCATGAAATTTTGCGCTTTCGAAGGTGCCGGGATTGGCTTCCAAAGTGATTTCGCAATGTTCTGCAACAGTTGCCGACTGTCTGACGCCAGCCAACAAGCGGCCTAAGGCTTCCGGGGAAAACAAGCTGGGTGTGCCGCCCCCCATAAATATACTGTTGATTTTCCGCTGCTCGCCCAGCAATTCCAGATCAGCGCGCAGGTCGGTGAGCAAGGCGTCGATATAAGCCTGTTCGGGAATCGGGTGTTTAACGGCGTGGGAGTTGAAGTCGCAATACGGGCACTTCTGGATGCACCACGGAAAATGGATATAAAGACTCAGCGGTAACAATTCGACAGACCTTACCAAACGCCAACATTGGGCATGGAGGCCCACGGCTCTTGCGGCGGCAATGCTTGGCCTTTTTGTAACAATTCGATAGAAATTTGGTCGGGTGAGCGCAGAAATGCCATATGACCATCACGCGGCGGCCGGTTAATCGTGACCCCTTTCGCCATTAAGTCTTGGCATACCGCATAAATGTCGTCTACTTCGAAGGCTAAATGCCCAAAATTACGGCCACCGCCGTAGTCCTCGCTATCCCAGTTGTAAGTCAGCTCCAGCAATGGCGCGTCAACCGCTACAGCGGTTTGCCGGTCGCCAGGTGCAGCCAGATACACCAAGGTAAAACGTCCGGTTTCGCTTTCCATGCGCCGCACTTCAAGCAAACCTAGCTTATTGCAATAAAAATCCAGCGATTCGGTAAGATCCTTTACCCGAACCATAGTGTGTAAATAACGCATATTGGTCGCCCCAGAAAATAAAAGCGCGATTATGAACGAGTCGGTGGCGGAGAATAAAGTTTCCTGATCAATAATTGGACTCAGCTAAACCAAGAAAGTCCGTCATGCCCGCCATCCAGTGCTATGGAGCAGGCAAGCTTCGTTCTAACCATTTGTCCGGGATTGTGATATGAGCTGCCGAGATGACGATTTTAAGTATGAGGGAGGGACACACTTGAAGCAGTTTGCTAAGCAGGTAGTTAGACACGAATGCCCGATTAGCTTGCTACAGCCCAATTACTCCAAGGCTTTGCGATACACCGACGGCATGATGGTTTGCAGCTCGGTTTTCATACCGCTTAAAGATTCGGAGTGACTGATAAAAAAATAGCCGCCGGGCCGCAGGTATTTCACAATTTTGTCCAGCAGGCGTTGCTTGGTTTCAATATCAAAATAAATCATTACGTTACGTAAAAAAATCACGTCGAAGGTACCAAGGTCCGGCAACGATCCTATCAAATTGGCATATTCGAACTTAACGTGGCTGCGTAGCTCAGGAGCAACCAGCAAAAAACCGTCATATTGACCTGTCCCTTTCAGGCAATACTTTTTCAGCAAGATTTGGGGAATTTTTTCGGCGGCATTGCTGGGGTACAAACCACGCCGGGCTTTTTCTAGAATCCGTGTGGAAATATCGGTCCCGACAATATCCCATTGCCGGGATCTCAAATATTCCGCCAACAGCATTGCCAGCGTGTAAGCTTCCTCACCGCTGGAGCTGGCCGCGCTCCAAACTCGAAACGGCTTGGCTGCCGAGTGTTGCGGTAAAATTTTTTCAACTACAAAATCGAAATGCTTGGATTCACGGAAAAAATAGGTTTCATTGGTGGTTAGCAAATCGATAGCCATTGTCGTTTCATTTTCGAATCCCGGCTTACCGAATTGCCGAAAATACTCGCCATAGCTATCGATGCCATGATGACGCAAACGCTTCTCCAAACGTCCCATTACCATAGCCTGCTTACTATCGTTTAGGACAATACCGGCGTGCTTGTAAAGATAGTCCCTGATCCAGGCAAACTCTTGCTTATGCAATATCGGCGCGCCGACACGATGGATTGACGACACTCTATACTCCTATTTGTGGGTTAGCCAACATGTCGATAAATTTAAACGCCTCAAGTCTTGGAACGATCAAGCGTTGATTGTATCCGGCAATGCTTGACGGTCTTGGCGAACTTTACTCAAAGCCGCCATTTCATCCACCGAAAGTACCTTGCTGACGTTCAACAAAATAACAAAGCGGCCATTCCGTTTGGCCATCCCGTTAATAAAGTCAGGCCGAATCCCCGCCCCAAAGCTGGGCGGCGGCTCTATATCCTGTTCACCGATTTCAACCACTTCGTTGACGGCGTCCACGATAATCCCCAAATCCTGGGATACGCCATCTTCAGTTTCGCTGGCGGTTTCGACAATAACGATACCGGTGCGCTTGGCCACAGGCGTCGATCCCTTGCCAAAGCGCGCCAGCAAATCCACCACCGGCACCACGCTACCGCGCAGATTAATCACGCCGCGCACAAACACCGGCATCATGGGGACTTCGGTGAGATTGCCGTAATCGATGATTTCCTTACTACTCAAAATGCCCAGTGCGTAAAGTTCTCCCCCAAGCGTAAAGGTTAGGTATTGACCCGCCAGCGCAGTCTGTTTGCTCTGCGTGGCGGGTAGCTTTTCTTGAGTTGTTGCAAGTCCTGTCATGGCCCGCTCCTAGAAACGTTCGAACTGGTTTAAATCGAAGTCATGATCAATATTCGCACTTGCCTGAACGACGGGCTTGATTTTGACAGCCTTTTTTGCTGATTTGACTTCAGCTGTGATCGTCGCTTTTCGACCGCCATTGTCGAGTCTAAAAAAGCTCATCAGCGATTGCAGTTGTTCAGCCTGACTGGTCATTTCTTCCGCAGTAGCCGCCAACTGTTCGCTGGCGGATGCATTCTGCTGAGTAATCTGATTCATCTGGTTCATGGCATTGTTAACTTGGCTGACACCGGCGGATTGTTCTTGGGAGGCGGCGGCAATCTCCTGCACCAAGTCGGAGGTTCTGGCAATGCTGGGGACAATTTCATCCAGCAGCTTGCCCGCACTTTCCGCTGTCT